>NZ_JAUSUX010000004.1 GCF_030813795.1 Desulfofundulus luciae
CACAGTATCATTTTGTCTACCACGGCTTCCAGGGTGGATCAGTTTGACAATATCACAGGGGCTAAAAATGGATCAGTTTTATAGTAGCAAATACAAGTACAACGGCGTAAGTCCACGTCCTTGATGAAAAGGTCGCATTTTTCCCGGAACAGGTGATAAAAGTTGTTTTCCCCGAACATCCGGGACAAGATCAGGTCCGGATGATAGAAGGAGAGCTGCTCTTCTTTTGATGGCCTGTACATGAGGTTTTCCTCCCTGGGTAGAAGTCATCAGCCATAGTTTGATATTCAACGTTTTTGGTTGTTTTCCTGGCGGAGAGGGTAGTTTTATAGGGGTTTATCCTGTTTTTCGTGATTTTACATGTGATCATAAGAATCGCTGTGGAAGACCATTTTCGTCCATAGCAGGGAGCAGCATTTTCCCTGGGCTATGTTAATGTCTGCCATTTAGCTGGGGGTTTTGCGACTGAATTTAAAGGTGTTTAAAGAGATTTCTCGTGAGGCCAGTCAGTTTTAATCCTACCGCTACGAAGATAAAAAAGCCTAAGTACTAATAAGTGCGGTAACGATCTTCATCAACCCAAGACATGATCGATTTCTACACCTTTGCTAAGTCCGGGTACTGGTGTCTTGAAAACAATCTTAAGAGCTTCCTCAGCTGTTACCCTTTGATCTAGCGAGGGGGTAGAACTTCGTAGTTTAAGTAAAACCTTCTCCGCATTCAGCAAGGAAGCCACTCTGTAAGCTTCTCCTTTGAGACGCGTAAATAAAATAAGTTGCGCTGTTTTTATCGGACCAACCAACGCTCGTCCATAGTGACGAATGATCTCGATGTCGGCACTAACGCTGCTAAGATACTTCTCCAAGCTGAACACTCCTACTTCCCGGTAGAAGTGCAGAGGTGTATCTAGAACTTCAAAGCGTGAATCGCGAATTGCCCGGCACCACAACTCACGGTCTTGGGAACGTTTGAATCTGGGATTGTAAGGATGCTTCAGAAACCAAGTGCGCTTTGCCATTACGGTAGGGTGTATAAAAGGTGTTCTCTTCAAAACCATAGCCGGTTCAACCCCTGGGCTAGATGAGCGAATGCCCACTACACGATTTTTATGGTCGATCACATAAGCTGCTGTCCCAAGAACATCGATTTCGGGATAAGCCAACAAGAACTCCACTTGTGTTTTGAGGCGACTTGGATGCATTATATCGTCGGCGTCCATGCGTGCCAAAAAATCACCTTTTGCCAATTCCGCAATTTGATTAAGGCGGTACGCGAGTCCTTGATTCTCACCATCCGAAATTACCCGCACCCGTTCATCCTGAATAGAATGCGCAATCTCTAAAGAGCCGTCCTTAGAACCATCATCGACAAGGATAAGTTCCCATTCCTGATACGTCTGAGCAAACACCGAATGCAAAGCTAGCGGCAGGGTACTTTCGCTATTGAAGAATGGTAAGCCTATAGATACCCTCACCATCTCTTCATATTCACCCCAAGTCTACATCAAAATTCATTTTAATCAAAAAGCAATATCTAGCAAATAATAAGGTGGACCCCTTTGTCAAGACACGATTTTTAAAATTTTAAGCGTGGAAAGATAAGCTCAATTTGGTGAATAGTGGTATGAAATAGGTTATAGACAAATTTTTCAGATTCCAGATTTGGCATAATATGTCTTAGTCCTTTCCATAGTAAACTTCTGCCGGCGTCCTGTATTTTAAGGATTGGTGAGGTCGGCGGTAGTTGTAAAACTCTAGATATCGAGAGATACCCTGCCTGGCTTCCCGGGGACTTTGATATTCGTTGAGATAAACTTCTTCGTATTTAAGGCTTCGCCAGAGGCGTTCGGTGAAAATGTTGTCAGTAGCCCGGCATTTGCCGTCCATGCTGATCCTTATACCCGCTCCTTCTAGGAGCTTTATGTAGTCCGGGTCGGTAAACTGGGCTCCCTGGTCACTATTCATTATCTCCGGCTTGGCTTTAGCCATGGCTTCTTTTACCGCCACTAATACAAAGGCTGTCTCCAAGCACTGGTCTAAGGCCCAGCTTACCACAAAGCGGGAGTACCAGTCCATGATGGCCACCAGGTACATCCATCCCCTGACTAGCCGGATGTAGGTGATGTCTATACCCCAGACCTGGTTGGGATAAGTAATGGGAAGGCCTCGCAGCAAGTAGGGATATACTCGATGCTCATGGTTTCTTCTGCTTAAGTTGGACTTGGGATAGATGGCGGCTATACCCATTTCCCGCATGTGGCGCTGGACGGCTTTGCGGTTGACTAAGAATCCCTCCCTTCGAAGCTGGGCCGTAATGCGCCTGGAACCGTAAAAGGGAAACTCGGTGTATATTTCGTCGATGCGGTGCTTTATGGCTATTTCTTCTGGGGAAAGGGGCACTGGGTGATAGTATAAGCTAGAGCGGTTTAGGCTTAAAAGCTCCGCCTGCTTTTTGATAGATAGTTCTGGATGGCCCCATTCCACCAAACCTAGGCGTTCATCTCGGCTAAGCTCAGAGGCCACTCTTTTTTTTAAGCCAGGTCAGCTCAGTGGTTAAACGACCGACTTCTGCGCAGAGGTCTTGGATTTTCTTCTCGTATTCGGATTTCATGTTCTCTATGTTTTTCGTTTCATCGGTAAAGAGGGAAGGCAGTTTCTCTACTGCCGTATTTTTCCACCGGTTTAAGACAGAGGGGTGGATGCCATATTCAGAAGCGATTTGGGCAATGGATTTTTCTTCCTTGAGAATTTCCAGTACGATTTTAGCCTTAATCTCGGCTGGATATTGTTTCCTAGTACCCATTCTGACGCTTAGGACCCCCATTTTTCGTGTCTAAATTTCTAGGTCCATTATATAATTGCTTGTGGCACTAGACGCCAACCATAGCTAAAATCAACTCTCTATCCCAACTGTAGCGGTGCAAGTCAGCGACAATGTTCTTTTATGCCATTCAACCTCAGCAAGCTAATAACCAGGTTGCGCAGGGAAGCAAATACACGTGGCTCATTTGCCGATGCGCACTTGCGAACGGTCTTCCTTAAAAGTCCCTCCCGAACGTAAAACAAACTGTTCTCGATGCTCCAGTGGCCACGCACAATGTTCATCAATTGCCTGGCATCTACGTTCTCAGCCGTTAAACTGGTATTGAAATAGGCGGTATCCTTCCTAATCCTGTCGGTTTTAAGGTCCTCAAACTGGCGTTTTATAACTGCTACCTGGGCAAGATAAGGAAAGCAGTTTGACCAACCAGGGCATTCGAGGTTCTAATAGTTCGGGTTTCCAGGCGGCCATGCCCTTTCTCAACGGTTTTCACCGACGGGGAAAAAACTATCCGGTTTCAGCTGGCAAATAGCTCCAAATAAAGTGGACTGATTTTGCTTGACCGGCAAGACATAATCGGTCCCTTTCTCTCTCACTAAGAAACGGGCGTTCTCTACCTGCGTTCGCATGGCGTCTGCAGTCACTACTTTGCCATCCAGGTCAAGGTTTGATAGCACCGGCTTAAAAGCCTTGATGCCTTGATTTCGTTGCCCTTGTACGGCACCTGATGCTTGGGTCATGACTACTTACTCCGGGTACAGGAAGGCGGTCACCAGATGTACGCTTTTTCCATCGGGGCGCACAGATCCCTTTAGCCGTCCACGGCAACCAGGTTGCATTCTTTAACATGGATAATCAACCAGACGCCAATTGCCGCATCTACTTCCTCGGGGTCAATCGCCTGCAAGATGCGGCGAATGGTGGGCTCACGGGGCGAATGTATCATTCTAAATCTGTCACTGTACCGGCAACCCAAGCGTTTTAAAACTTCCTGGAAGAGGTTAGCTACCCATTTACCGATGGCAAGGAAACTTTTCGCCGGCCAGTAAAGGACACACCGTCACCTCCTATGATTGAAACCTGCTAATGCTGGATTCCGCGCCGCCTTCGCGGGTCACGAATGCGGATTAAGTGCTACTACAAACTCTCCTAGCCGGTAAGGTTTACCATGTTGAGGTTAAGCAAGGGCTTGGTTTCGGCTGTCAAATCGGGCGCTAAGAATTCTGCGCTTAAGATTCTGGCGGGCTTTCTTGTGTAGTGGCTCGCACAAAATGGTCTTGATGCGGCCATAACCGCTGGTGCTAATCAGTTCCACCCAACCGCCAGTTTTGTGGCAGGTGCCGCGAAAACGGTGCTGCTCGACCAATGTTTGGGCAAAGAGGATGGGATGGGATGGGGGCGTGTACCGCCTCCCAATCCGATGAAAGCCCTCTCAAGTTAAGCGCTAAGGCCTTGGAGGCCAAGTTGGAAATGCGCAGAATCAAATAGCGCTGATTGTTGGCTATGAATTTCAGCCGATGGTTTTTCTGATCCTCCGTCCAACCGAGCCAGCGGTCGCGGTTGCCACACTCGTAGACCACCGAACCCCAGCCGATTAAGGCTACCCAATGGCCGTTGAGGATGGCCACGTATTTGGGAGTTTTGCCAGTAAGGTAGATGCTCAGGTAATGGTAGGTGCGCAATAAATCGTTCCAGCGCTTTTCTTCCTCCGGTTTAATTGGCCGAACTATTAAGTTGTCCAGGTTAACATAAACTGGTTGGTGGTTGTTCTTGCCCATGGTACTCATAAGCAAGATTGTAACACACCGGAAAACAAAAAGTCAGGCTTATATGTTAATTACCGGAGTTTTTAATGGGACTTATCTTTGACGGTACACATATATTCACCCCTCCCAAAGACTTCCTAGCTTTCAACGGCAAAATTAGTTGCCCAACCAAGGAGGACATAATGAGTAAGAGCAGATAACGAAAATCTCGTAACAACGATGGTGAAAAAAACGACCAAAACACTATGACCATAAACACACTGGCTCCAGGAATCAACCAAACTGCCCCCCGCCTAATCACCTGAAAGTGTGTTAATGTGCTTGCTAAACCCAACATCAGGGGGAAAACAACAATGCCTAACCAGCCAAAGTCAAGCGCAAAGTAACGCAATGCAGTATATATATTGATTATCGAATCTCCGGTGACCTGTATAGCGACGTATTCGAAATTCGGAGGTGGCAGAGTAACATTAAACCCAAGTCTATCGATAATCGAGGCCGCGCCATAAAATGTCCATTTACCGTAGCCCAAATTCTCCGGAATCAATCTGAACTCCTCCAAAAGCACATTGAAACCAGCTAAGGGACCAACCAAATACATCAGCAGCGATTCAACAGTATCTAAAGGACTTAGCTCAGGTTGGCGCAGCTTTAACGGGAGGTATAGTGCTAACGGCAATAAACCCAGAAGCACGAAAGCAAGAACTATCTGTGATTTTCTGTCGGACCTGTGAACCGTACATTCACGTCCAAGTAAGTGCTTATGGTAATAGTAGCTGAACAGGAACAGCATTAGTGCATAAGTAAACGTTGAACGTTGAAGGGTTAACATGCTCCACATCAAGCTTAAGATCAACGGAAAAAGGCCAAAAAACCACCTGCCTCGAAGCAAGTAATAGGCTCCCCAGAAGAGGGTTATATTGCCAATAAAAAGCATATACCCCAACAATCCCAACATTAGGTTTCCTGGAGTAAAGTCGGCTTCTGCTGCCTGTTCAGTCTGATTGATCAGACCACGCCTGACGTTAATGGCTTCCCCGGGAGAGAACAAACTCGATATGCCACCTAGGGACTGAATAGTGGGCCAAATCAGATAGACCTGTAGGATAAGATAGGCGACTGCCATCAGGAAACCCATCCAATAAAGCCGTCTGAGTTTGCGATCATCATAGAGAGGCCTTAATAAGATAGAGTCGTTTCGGTTTGGCCAAATAGTACGGCAAGTAATCCACATAACAAAGCTACCAACGGAAAAGGCTGCCGCGCTAAGCATCATGGCAACCAAAGTGACGAAGTTGAGAGGGCGTAAGTCTAGCGAAGGAACAAGGTAAATTAACAAATCCAGCGACCATATACTAAAATAAACGCTCACGGGGTTAATAGTACCATACCCTAGCAATTTTGAAAGCATTATACACATAAAGCCCATTATTAAATAAAGCGCAATTAATAGAAGATGCTCCATAGATTCCATAGACAATCACATCTAGCTCCCTAGTTCCAGGCGTTTTCCCAGGTTCCCTGCCTCACCATCCTTAACGGCCGTTAAGATCAACCTGAAACGCCGTAAATACCCCTTTAGCACTGCGTATAGTCCGATAATCCCTAACACCAATGCCTTATTTATCAAATATAGCAGCAGGTGTTGCCGCCAAAACCAGTACTCAAAGTACACCCGGTTTCTAATGCTGTAGTAAACTCGGAAGTCGGATTCTGCCTCCAAAACGTGTATAAACGGGGATGGGTTCCTACTCTTGTCGCACCATGAGATATCGATGTCCATCAAACGCGCTTTTGGGATAAGAAAGAGGTATCCCCCTCTTGAATATAGTCTAAAAGTAAATTCGGTGTCATCAGAGTATACAAAAAACTTCTCGTCCGGGAAACCGATCCATTGGAGTAACGACCTGTGAAAAAAAAAGTCCTCCATATGGACCATATGGGACAGAAATTATTAGTTGGTCCTTTCTAAGTTTCGATTTCTTTGAAAAGCACCGTCTCAGTTTAGAGGGTAAGTCGACGATATTAACGCTCAAGAAGCTTGATCTGGTCGGATACACACTCGTAAGAGGCTCTCCTTCAGTTAGGCGTTTGTAGAAGTTCCGATCCTTTCTGAGCGCCAAAAGGGCTAAGCGATCAGCAGGGTACAGCAGGGACAGGTTTTCATAACTATTCAGGAGTTGTCTCAAGGCATCATCTTGAGGAACGTTATCATCATCTAATAACCATAAAAACTCGCACCCATCAAGATTCAGGGCAAATTGTAGCCCAGCCTTGTAGCCAGCAGCAGAGCCAAGATTTTCCTGGAGCGCTATAACATGGCATTTATCAGGCAAATTACCATGTAGAGTTTCTAGCCTTGCCTTACTTTCCAATGAAGCTCCGTTATCTACAAGAACAATCTTCCAAACACCATTACGGAGACAACCGTCAACTACCCTAGACCAAAAGTCATATCGGTTCCCGTAGGTAACAACAACAGCGCAAACATTAGGTTTTAAGGTCAAGTTATCCGCCATACAAAGGCTAACCCCCTAATATTGGACAATTAGACTTTAGATCTCACGATTTCACAGAATTTAATTCTATGCGGCGGCTTTTTGACTGCCACACCTCACGTGGTTTATTGAAGTCACCGACGGGAAGCCCCAGGGAACATGCCATAAATAGATTGGCCCCCCGTCCATCATTCTATTATACAACGTGCGGGGTCACCGACCGTCAAGGTTACCATGCGTCGCCGTCCAGAAAACCCTCAAGGGCTCATAAGGGAATATATAGGTCTTCCGGCCTACCAGTCCTTTTCCAACCACCCCATCAGTCTGGAGCTAATCCACCAACCGGGTACCCTCAAGGCTCGGGGTCCTCCACCAGAATGAGCATCTTTAGTCATTCATCCTTAGTCATTCCATACTTCCCGGATCCGTTGCCGGTCCTGGGGTTGATGATCACACCTAATCACAGAGATTTCGATGATCCCTGCTTTAGTTGTTCATCCATTACGTAAAATAGATAAGGACTTGCTTCTGAGGAAATAAACTGCTTGGCTCGGATTAAGGTCATAGGCCCTAGTTTTTTGCCCTTATCGTCGGAGAGAATCAGCTCCTCAATAACCTCATTTCTCATAGCTTATGCGGTATTAAACCTCACGTGGTCAATAAGCCATTGGACGAATAGTGCAAGCCCATCTTTGAAACCCACTTTTGGTCGATACTTTAATAAACGTTCGGCTTTAGTTACATCCGCCCACGTCTGAACCACATCACCGGGTTGCGCTGGTTGGAAGTCCAGTTGCGCCTTTATATCTAGAACCTCCTCAAGGGCCCGTACCATCTCAAGTAGGCTCACCGTCCGGTTATTGCCTAGGTTGATTACCTCATAGGAAATGCTATTACACTCCATGGCTGCCCGTACGCCCTGAATAATGTCATCGATGTAAGTATAGTCCCGACGGGTGGAGCCGTCCCCGTAGATGGGGATAGGCTCGCCCTTCAGCATCTTCCGGGCGAACTTATGGATGGCCAGGTCGGGCCGCTGGCGGAGTCCGTAAACGGTGAACAGACGAAGGGCAATAAACCGGATGCCGTAGAGGTAGCTGTAGACGTGCCCCAGGAGTTCCCCTGCCACCTTGGTGGCTGCGTAGGGGCTTATGGGCATGAGCACGCAATCGTCCTCCCGCCAGGGCACATTGGGGTTTACGCCGTAGACGCTGGAAGAAGAGGCGAAAACGAACTGTTTTACACCCCACTCTCTGGCCAGCTCCAGCAGGTTCTGCGTACCGCGGACGTTCACTTCCTGGTAGCCGATAGGATCGCGTATGGAAGGACGGACACCGGCCTTAGCAGCCAGGTGAACTATCACATCGTACTCCCCGGAGAGGCGCTGCCGGAGAGTCTCCATATCCCTTATGTCGGCTTCAACCAGGGTATAGTTGCTGTATTCCAGGTGGGGCGCTATGTTCCTGCGCTTGCTACCGGGGTCGTAGAAGGGATCGAAGTTATCTACAACCGTGACCCGCCAGCCTTCGGATAAAAGGCGGTCTACCAGGTGACTGCCTATAAAGCCGGCCCCTCCTGTTACTAAAGCTGATTTCACCGGCCCACCCCCAGGTAGGTCCATCCCGCTCGTCTGGCTTGTTCAGGGTCAAACAGGTTGCGCCCGTCCACCAGCACCGGGGTACGCATCATTCCGGCCAGGCGGGCCAGGTCAAGATGCCGGTACTCGGGCCATTCTGTGGCCAGCACCAGGGCTTCGGCCCCCGAGGCCAAAGTGTAAGGATCCTGGAAAAACTCCACTTCTAATCCTTCTAATGCCCGCCGCGCGTTGTCCAAGGCTACCGGGTCATGCACCCGCACGTGGGCGCCGCGATCAATCAGTATTCGGACCAAATCCATGGATGGAGATTCCCGTATATCGTCGGTTCCCGGTTTAAAAGACAAACCCAATACCCCCACCACGCGGCCCCGCACTCCTTTCAGGGCTTCCTGCAGTTTTTCTACCACCCGGAGGCGCTGGCGGAAGTTAATCTCCCGGGCAGCGGCCACAATCGGCAAGTCGTAGTCGTACTCCTGCCCCATGGCCAAAAGGGCGGCGGTATCCTTGGGAAAACAACTTCCTCCCCAGCCCAGTCCCGCGGCCAGAAAACGTAGCCCAATCCGCGGGTCCAGGCCGATGCCCCTGCTTACCTCGGTCACATCGGCCCCCACTTTCTCGCACAGCCCGGCAATTTCGTTGATGAAGCTGATCTTAAGGGCCAAAAAGGCGTTGGCCGCATATTTAATCATCTCGGCGCTGGTGGGATCGGTGGTAATCAGCGGGGGCAGGGCATAACCTTCGGGCCGGGGCAGAAAAGGAGGCGGGTCAAAGGTCTGCTCCAGGATGGGCCGGTAGAGCCGCCGCAGCATTTCCACCCCCGCGGCCTCCCGCGCACCCACCACGATGCGGTCGGGATAAAAGGTATCATAAAGGGCCATGCCTTCTCGAAGAAACTCAGGGTTGGAAACTACGTACGCGGTTACCTCTTTCGCGAGACCACGCTCGTTCAGCACCCGGTTTACCACATAAGCCACCCGGCGATTAGTACCAACAGGCACAGTAGATTTAACCACAAGGATGTAATTGCGCCCAGGCAACAAGCTTGCGGCAACCTCACGGGCCGCTGCTTCCACAAACTGGGTATCAGCCTCCCCATTGGCTTTGGAGGGGGTACCCACTGCAATTAAGATAACATGGGCTTCGGCCACTGCTTCGGCAGTAGAGTGAGTAAAAAACAGGCGGTCTTGAGCCAGCGCCAGAAGAGTTTCGAGCCCTTGCTCACGAATTGGGCTTTTGCCGGAACGCAAAAGCTTTATTTTAGACACATCTTTATCCACTCCGGTGACCTGGTGCCCTAAATAGGCCAGGGCAGTTCCGGTAGCTAAACCTACATAGCCGGTGCCAATCATGGCCACTTTTAGGGGGTTAAATCCATCCACAAGAAAAACTCTCCCTAATTAGTTTCTAGTCGAATGGCATTTGGTCATACAATTTTACCAGGTTCCAATAATTACGACGTTTAGGTATGTGTCCCTCGCTGAACCAGGAGCATTTTACAATTTCTGGCTGTTCTGTGCCGATATACCCTCACGCTTGGACAGGTCCAGTGGATTCCGCTGGAAATACTCGAGTATAAAAGCCATAAAGATACCACTCATTAACCCCAGCATCCCGGCCAGGGCTACATTAAGTTTTTTATTTGGCTTAACCGGGTAAACCGGTTCCCGGGCGCCGCGGATGACCTGTACATTTTTCAATTCATTGATTTCTTTCTGCAATGCCAGGTAACGGTCCAGAAGCTCAATGCGCTGAGACTCTTCACTCTGGAGGTACTCCAGGGTGCGGGAACGGCGCAGGTCCTTTTCCACCGGCGAAATGCCGCTGGCGGATTCTATGGCGTTCAATACCTCTCGTGTTTTCTTGATATCTGTTTCAATGGCATATAGACGGGTTCGAACTGAATTGAGCTGGTTGGCCAGTAACTGCCTGTGCTGCTGGTAGGAGGGCTCGCTGCGTTCTTTAAACAGTTCAACCATCTTTTCTACTATAGCTTTTCCCTCAGCTCGATTTTGGGTTTGCACGGAAATCTTGAGGAAATTGGTGTCCTTGATTGATTCTATCTTGATAGTTTCTTTAAAACTCCTGAATTTTTCCCTGGGAACGTTGAGCTTTAAATCTTTGATAACAGTAAGCAATAGTTCATCGCTTAACAAGATTTCCCTGGCCGATGCCTGACTGGTGTATGTAGGGTCGGGGAAAACACCCAGCGCTATGATTGTGCTCACTTCATAAGTTGGCGGGATTATAAAGCTGATTGCTGCCGCGGCAAAAACCGCGGTGATGAATATGCCCAAAATTAGACGACGTCTTTTCCACAGAATAAGGATTAGATCCCTCAGATCCAGTTCTTCTTCCAAGTGCTTCATCCTCCTAAAGCGTGGGAATCGTTTTTAATTGCTGAAAGGCAGCTTCCAAACTTTTGTTTATCTGCCCGGCTTCCTTCACCAGCTTTTTCGCTTCCTCCGTTTTACCCTGCTTTTCTCTCACCAGGGCCAGCCAGAGGGATGCTTCGCCTTTCAACTGATTATCCTGCATTGCGGCCTGCAGGCTTTTTTCCGCTCCCGGCAGGTCACCCAGCAGGTACCGGGCCTGCCCCATCCCCAGGTGCACCCCGGGCGTAACGGAAAGCATGGGGGCGACGGACCAGAGCTTCTTCTCTTCTTCCCCCAACCCCGCCACCCGGGCCTGGATCATCTCCGGTACCTTCAGGGCTTCCTCCAGGTGCCGACGGGCAGCGTCTTTATTCCCCGCCTGCAGTTCACCCCTGCCGGCGGCGGCACAGGTTGTTGCAAAAGTTTCGTACCAGGCAATTTGATAGGGCGCCAGCTCCAATGCCCGGCGGGCATAGTTGACAGCATCCGGGTACCTGCCAGCGGCCAGGGAGGCCCGGGCCAGGTCGGCCTGCCGGGCGGCGCTGTAACGGCTTAAAGCGGCGGCCCGGCGGGCCTCCTCCAGGGCCTGCCGGGGCCTGTCCGTACTGAGGTAAATGCGCATCAGGACGGTATGGTAGTCGGCATTGAAAGGATTATAAGCGGCTGCCTTCTGCATGGCGGCCAGGCCCTGCTGGACGTTTCCCTGCTGCAGGTATCCGGCCGCCTGGGTGGCATAGCTGTTGGCCGAGGCCAGGAAGAAGGCAAAAAGGAACACTATGGCGCCCGCAGCGGAGGCTGCGGCCAGGGCTACGGGGTTTGAGGGCCAAATGCCACCTTTTTTTGCTGCTTGCAGTTTATTGCTTGGAACTTGAGCAGTATCTTTAGCGCGATTATAACCTGAAACCCTGACGCAGGCAAAGAGAGTCCACAACGCCAGTGTTAGAGCCGAAAGGGACAGGTCGAAGTCAACTGCTGCGTGCAGGCCCACGGCCAGGGCCCCGGCGGTCACGGCCCAGACCATGGCCCGGCGGGTACTGACGGCGGACGCGCTCCAGTACGCCCGGTGGGCGGCCCACAGGAAGGAGGCCCAGATGCCCGTCATCACAAGCAGCCCCACCATGCCGGTCTCCACGGCCACCTGGAAGTAGTGGCTGTGCACCTCGTTGGAGTTGTACAGGTAGCCCTGGTAGGCCCGGTAGGCCTCTTCCCAGCCGCCCCCACCCCAGCCCAGAAGGGGGCGATCCTTGATCATGATCATGGCATCTTTAACAAAATAGGCACGTGAAAAAGCGTTGCGCAAATAAGTAAAGCTGGTTACCTTTTCCATAACCTCGGGGTGTGCAGCCAGCACCGCCGTGCCTGCAATCAGGCAGGCGATTACTATAGAAGCCAGGGCCGCATTCACCCGTTTTTTATCTTCCAGCCACGGGGATAAAAAGCGTTTTTCCGCAAAACCGTAAACCCATTGCCCGGCCAGAACCAGGGCCAGCCCTCCCAAGATCCAGAGCCAGGCCGCACCCACCTGCCTGGCCATGGCCGCCGCGATGAACTTATGGGATGCAATATAACCGGGGCCGCCCACATATAGCGTATGCAGCAGTACCGGCAGCCGCTTTTGCCAGTGCAGCCCGATCAGGTAGAGTACGAACACCGCTCCGGTGATGAGCAGGCCACCGCGGGATTTGGTGCCGAAAAGCACGGCCAGGATGATAAAGTTGGCCGCGGCGTAAAAATACCCGTACGGCCGGCATTCCAGGAGGCGCCGGGGCAGGGTTTTGAGCAGCGCCCGGTCGGTGATGGTTTCACCCACAGTGCGGGAACCGTAGTGCGCCCACAAGAACAGCCCCAGGAAGCCCGCCAGGGCCAGGTAGCTGGCCAGGGCGTTGGGGTACTGGAAGGTGGAATAAATGCGCCCGTTTAGAAAACCGTCCTTTATATACACCAGACCGGTGGCCGTGAAGAGACCGGCCAATGCTACACCGGCGGCTGCCAGGTAAATGACATGCAGCAGCCGGCCGGCGTCTTCTTCATGCTCCACCACCTGAACGGCCACCCAGTAGGCCAGGAAATACAGGATGTTCTTGACGATCTCGTCTGCGGCCAGGCCATAGTTGACCGCCCCGAAGGCGGCAATAACGTACACCAGCGGCAGGGCCAGGGTGAAATAGTCCAGCGGGTGCGATAAAAAGCTGTAATCCCGCTGCCCGTGCTTCCAGAGCCAGGTGAACCAGAAGATTACCGCCGCGCCCATCAGGGCCAGTTCCTGCTCGGGAGGGAAGAAGAGGCCCCGGAAAAAGGGTGGGAAAAAGAGCAGCGCCGCCAGTCCCCAAAAGGCGACCTGGTAGGTCCAGGGGCGGACAGTCGCCGTCATTGCCGCCAGTTCCCTTGTGCGATTTACCCGGGGGGTTGTGGCAGTTGCTTTGGCCATGGTCCAGCTCCTTTGTGTTACAAAATTTTGTCAGGACTCTTAAGGCACAAATTACAGCATTCTACAATAATTCCGTAATTCCTGCGTCCAACTCCTTTTTTTAAAATCTTCCTGCAGAAAAGTACATTCGATCCGTTTACTTTTCAAGGCGGGGTTTCTACCCGCCTTGGTTAATCAATGCCGCGTTCCCAGCTGTTCCACCCGCTCTTCCGGGCTGATGATGCTGGTGATGCGCACCCCGAAGTTTTCGTTGACCACCACCACTTCCCCCCGGGCCACCAGGGTGCCGTTCACCAGCACTTCCACCGGTTCATCCACCAGTGAAGAAAGTTCCACAATGGCTCCCGGAGTTAGACCCAGTACCTCTTTAATTGGCCGCCGGGTGCGCCCCAGGACCACGCTGACCTTCAGGGGAATGTCCAGCAGCAGTTCCAGCTTGCGCTGCTCCTCCTCGGTAAGGGAGGCAAAAGTGCGCCGCCCGTCGTCCGGGGGTGGTGCCGCCTGCGCAGCCACTGCCGGCTGTGGTTCGGGGGGCGGAACGGCCTCCTGCCTTCCGGCCGCCGGTTCCGGGGCGGGGGCTGCCGTTTGCGCCATTAACTGCTCTAAAAGGATGGCAGCCTCCTCCTTGGCCGTCTCCAGGCTCATGATCTGCATGATTTCCGTATCCACCAGATCGCCGATGGTCATTTTAAAAGAAACCACGACAATGGGGTCTTCGGTGGGCAGCCGGTAACCCGCCCCTTCTCCGGACACCTCAAGCACCGTGGTCCGGGGTGGGGAGATGTTGATGGTACGGCGGAAGATGGTAGCCAGGGAGGTGGAGGCGGTGCCGATCATCTGGTTCATGGCCTCCGAGGCCGCCGAAAGCTCCAGTTCGGAGATCTGTTCCGCCACGTTGGTGCCGTCGCCGCCCATCATCAAATCGGCCATGATCATGGCGTCCTTTAACTGGATGATGAGCACGTTGAACCCCTTGAGCCCCTCTTTGAACTCCACCTGGATGATCACGTAAGGGACCTTGAAGCCCGCAAAAAACTCCTCCTGCGTGCAGGTAATCACCCGGGGGCTGGTAATGGTTACTTTCTGGTTCAGCAGTTCGGACAGGGTGGTGGCTGCGGAACCCATGGAGATGTTGCCGATTTCCCCCAGGGCGTCCCTTTCCTCGGGGGTCAGGTCCACCGCCGGCCTGCAGCCTGCGGTCAGGGGGCTGCTTTCCGGCGGCGCTTCACCCGCTGCCCGGCTGGCGCCTGCCGGTTCCCCGGGTGCCCGTTCCGGATTTTCCCCGGGGCCGGCTGCCGGGACCTCCACTTCCAGGGCAGGCGCAGCCGTGGCCGCCACTTCTTCCGCCCCCTGCCCGGCCTGCGGCTCATCTTCCGGCGAAGGTTCCCCGGCAGCAGCCTTTAACAGGGCGTCTATTTCTTCCTGGCTTAAAAACTGGTTATTATCCGGCACCATTCATTTCCTCCCCGGTTAGCGATACCACCTGCACCGCCAGGTTTTGTCCCACCCGGCCGGCCTGCACGCCGAATTTACGCTCCCCTTCCACGTAAAGATCCAGGTCCTGGTTTAGATGGCGGTTAAGCACTATCACGTCTCCTTCCTGCAGTTGCAGCAATTCATGTACGGTGATTTCCGTTTCCCCCAGGATCACCTGTAGTTCCACCCGGGAAAAGCCCAGCCAGTAGCTCAGCCGCTCCTGATCCTCGGGGCGGGGCCCCCCCACCTGGCGGCTGAACTGCTGGCGTACCGAAAGCCGGGATATCACCGGCTCCATCAATATGTACGGCAGGCACAGGTTGATAAAACCCCTCTCTTCCTCGTTGATGGACACGGCAAAGGTGATCAGGGCCACCACCTCATTTGGTGAATAAAGCTGCTGCATTCTGGGGTTGGTTTCGATGGCCTGGACTTCCGGCTCCACGGAATAGAAATCGTGCCAGGCCTGGGCCAGGTGCTCCAGAATGCGTTCTACCAGCCGTTTTACCACCGTCACCTCGATCTCGGTCAGTTCCCGCATCTGATCCGTGGAGGTACCCGGCCCGCCGAAAAGCAGGTCCAGCATGGGGAAAACCACCTGGGTGTTGATTTCCATCAGTGCCGAACCTTCCAGGGGGTTCAAACTGAAAACGGCCAGGGCCGTAGGGCTGGGAATGGAGCGGATGAATTCTTCATAGATCATCTGCCCCACCGAAGCCAGTTCCACGTTGGCCGCGGCCCGCAGGTAGCCGGAAAGGAAACTGGACAAAAGCCGGGCAAAATGCTGGTGCAGCATTTCCAGGGTGCGCAGGTGTTCTTTGGAAAATTTATTCGGCCGGCGGAAGTCGTAGGATTTTACCGCGGGAGCCGGGGGTTTCTTTGCCTCCTCCAGGCTCAGTTCACCGGAGGTGAGGGCCGCCAGCAGGGAATCTATTTCCCCCTGGCTCAAGACTTCCTGCATCCAGTACGCCTCCCTTTTCCTTACTTGCGGGAGCGGGCCAGTACCCGCTCAATGGCCTGCAGGAGACGGTCCTGCTGGAAAGGCTTGACGATGAAATCCCTGGCCCCGGCCTGGATGGCGTCCATGACCATGGCCTGCTGGCCCATGGCGCTGACCATGATGATGCTGGCGTTGGGATCGACGGCCCGGATGGCCTTCACCGCCTCAATGCCGTCCATCTCGGGCATGGTGATGTCCATGGTGACAATATCGGGCTTTAATTCGGCGTACTTCTCCACGGCCTGCTTGCCGTTTTCAGCTTCCCCCGCCACTTCATAGCCGTTTTTGGTGACAATGTTTTTAATCATCATGCGCATGAAGGCGGCGTCGTCCACCACCAGGATCCTTTTACCCAATGCTGTTTCCCCCTCACATATATTAAGAGCTCTACCCTTCGCTGAAACCGAGAGCGGCCATCAGCCGGTCGATGGCACCCGGTTCGGTGAGCAGGAAAAAATGCCCTTTAATCAATGTTTCCTCATCGTGGAATAGCTCGGTTTCAATAACCAGCACCTGGTCTTCCACCCTGCCGGCGGCCACCATCAGGGAAGTCAGCACCGCCCCCAGCATGTCGAAGGCAAACAACGGCACGGTGGTGACCATGTTCAGGCCGGTCATCATGCTGATGGCACTGACAAAAGAGCCGGTTAGTACGTTGCCGATTTCCTTTATTGCCGACTGGGCCATTTCGTCCAGTTCCCCGGTCGTCCCCACCGGCAGCCCCATGAGCATGTCCACCAGGTGGAGGGTGCTTTCCCCGTCGAAGATAAACAGCACTATTCCCGGCGCATCACCCAGCACCCGCAGGCTCACGCACCCCACCAGCTCCTCGTAGCCCCCCACCAGCTCAATCATTTCTTCAAAGGGCAGAAAGCTGCTGCGTGGCACGCGCATGTTCACCCGCCGGTTAATCAACTGGGCGAGGGAAGTTACGGCGTTGCCCAGCCCGATATTGCCGATTTCTTTAAGGGCGTCCAGTTCCACCGGTGAAAGATGCCTGTAGCTCAAGAGCCTCCCCCCTTTGCCCCCCGCTTGCGGTAAAAACAGGTACGCAATTTTTCCAGACCCAGTTCCTGATAATTAAAGATCATCTCGCTTCCTCCAATAAACAGTACCCCTCCCGGGGCCAGGGCCCGGGCAAGTTTCTCGTTCAGCCTGTCCTGGGCTTCCCGGGTGAAATAAATGGTTACGTTGCGGCACAGGATCAGGTCGTAACCCTGGCCGAAGGGATCGTTCAGCAGGTCGTGGCGCCGGAAGGCCACCCGCCGGCGGATATTTTCATTAATGATAAAAGAACCGTTTTCCCGGGTGAAAAACCGGGCCAGCCGCTGCGGGCTTACGTTGCGTACAACCTCGGGAGGATACCGGCCTTCTTTTGCTTTGACCAGGACGTTTTGATCTATGTCCGTGGCCTCCAGGTGGTGCGGGCGTCCCGGGGTAAGTTCTTCCAGGATGATGGCCACCGAGTAGGGCTCGGCGCCCGCCGCGCAGGCGGCGCTCCATATTTTCAGCGTTCTTTTTTCCTTTAAAAGGGCGGGTAAAACAATACTTTCCAGCTCCCGGAACCTTTCCGGATCTCGGAAAAACTCCGATACGTTGATGGTCAGGTAATCCAGGAAGGACTGGTAGGCTCCGGGGTCGTTTTTGAGATTCTGGAACAATGCGCCGTAGCCGGAAAGCTGCCGCCGCACCAGGTAGGCGTCCAGGCGCCTTTTGAGCTGGGTTTCCTTGTAGCTGTTCAGGTCCAGGCGAAAATGCTGGTGCATCATTTCCTTGAACCGGGCAAAATCCATCTCAGATCACCTTCAGCTTGCTCCCCAGCATGCGGATGCTCACCTTGCCGTTGCTGGTGTCGAAAATCATGGTCCGCCCCCGGTTGCCTCCCACCTCTTCCGCCAGGATGGGAATACCCGCATCCTTCAACAGCGCCCGGGCCTTTTCCACATTGCGCTGCCCGATATTCAGGATCATTTTGTTGTCCAGGCCGGAGAACATCTGGGCTCCCCCCACCAGCTTGGCCTGCAGGCGGCCCGGCTGGGCGCCGTGTTTTCTCAATTCGTCGATTAACAGCGGTATGCCCAGGTCGGCAAACTTGGCCGGTTTGGTGACGTTGCTGAACTGGGTGCTGTCGGGGAGCATCAGGTGTAAAAGCCCGCCCAGTTTGAGCACGGGATCATAAAGGCTAACCCCCACGCAGGAACCCAGGCCCAGGGTAATCAGCCGGGCCGGGTCCCTGCCGATTTTATAGTCCGCTATGCCAACCTGTATTTCCACAGGGTCGCTGGCGGCTTTGGCCGGCTCCATTCCAGTCCTCCTTTTCAAACTGCCTGCCGGGGTTTTTCGGGTGTCCCGGGCAGGTACCGGTTTTACTTGCGCAGGTTGTTGGCCATGCTCCACATTTCATCGGCCGTGCTGATTACCCGTAAATCCATCTGGTAGGCGCGCTGGGCTTCGATAAGTCCGGTTAACTCGATGGTCAGGTCTGCGTTGGAGGCCTCCAAACAGCCCTGGATTAAAGTACCCGTGCCGCCGGTTCCCGGGTAATATTCCGCCGCTTCGCCACTGGCTGCCGTGGCCAGGTAGAGGTTTTCCCCCCGGGCGGCAAGACCCGCCGGATTGGTGAAGGAGTAAAGGGTGAGCCGGCCCACCTCTTCCTGTTGCCGATCACTGTTTATTATCGTCACCCGCCCGTCGGAATGAAGGGTGACGGACTGATATCCGGGGGGCAAAATTATTTCCGGTTCCAGGGGATAACCATGCTGGGTGACCAGGCGGCCGCCCGCATCCACGGTCAGCCTGCCGGCCCTGGTGTAGGCGTATCCGCCGCCGGGAAGAAGCACCCGGAAAAAACCTTCGCCCTGGATGGCCACATCAAGCGGCCGGTTGGTACGGACCAGACCGCCGGGGCGAAAGTCCCGGGAAACGGCGGCCACCCGCACACCACTTCCCTCCGGGGGCGTGGGGCCGGGGGTGTTTGCTCCCGGCGGGGTCTCCCTTTCGGCGGGTATACCTTCCCGGCCCATTTCCTGGTAGAGCAGGTCGGCGAAACTGACCCCCTGCTTTTTGTAACCGTATGTGTTTATGTTGGCCAGGTTGTTGGCGCAGGTGTCCAGGCGGATTTGCTGGGCGGTCAGCCCCGCAGCACCGGTCGAGAGGGCTCGCAGCATGGGATCACCTCACAAGGATATGTCTTATCACCCGGGCAGCAGGTCGTTTCCATGTTAAGGAGCGGCGTTACCGCAGCGCTCCCACCCGGTTGACCGCCAGGTCCAGAAGCTGGTCCTGGGCCTGGAGCAGGCGCTGGTTGGCCTCGTAGGAACGGATGGCGCTGACAAGCTGCACCATGGAAGCGGCGGGATCCACATTGGCTCCTTCGAGATAGCCCTGGCGCACTTCGGGATTGGCCGCCGGTTGGGCGCTACCAGCCGGAGCCGTATAGTAGTTGTCTCCGGTTTTGGTCAGCAGGCTGAGATCGGCAAATTGTACAATACGCAGGCGGTCTATCGTTCCCTGCCCGGGCCGGGTGATTTCTCCCCCGGCAGTTATGTGGAAATCGTCCTTCTCCACCTGCACCGGGCCGGCTTCTCCCAGCACCCGGTTGCCCTGTGAGTCCACCAGATAGCCCTCGCCGTCTATCGCCAGGTCGCCGTCCCGGGTGTAACGTTCCCCCTGTGGTGTCTGGACCACCAGAAATGTATTGGCGGTGGCCAGGGCCAGGTGGGTGCTTTTGCCCGTGGCTTTGAGGGGGCCGGGGGAAAAATTGGTTACCACCCGGGTGACCGCTGCGCCCTGGTTGGTTACGCCCACGTAGCGCCAGCGGGGCCCGGTGGCTGCGGGTCCCCGGTCCTGCTGTTCCACCAGCAGGAGTTCGGGAAAAGGTTTTTGAATGACGCCGTCCGCCTTGAAGCCGCTGGTGGAGGCGTTGGCCAGGTTGTTGGCCAGCACGTCCAGCCGGGCCTGCTGCACCCCCAGGCCGGAGGCGGCGGTATAAATGCCACGGATCATGATTGGGGTTCCCCCTTTCAGCTCAGTTCCGCCAGCTTCTTGCGCAGGCGGTTGATGGCCCGGCCGTGCAGCTGGCATACCCTTGATTCGGAAACCTCCAGCACGGCACCAATTTCCTTTAAGGTCAGCCCCTCCTGGTAATACAGGGACAGCACCAGCTGATCCTTTTCCGGCAGGCTGGCCACGGCGCGGGCCAGAAGTTCCTTGTTTTCCTCCTCGGTGATGCGGTCCAGGGGGTCGGGGCTGGTTTCGTCGGGCAACAGGTCCCCCAGCCGGACGGGCTCACCGTTGCCCGTGGCCACCATTTCATCCAGGGAAAGGGTGAACAGGCGGTACAGCTGGTTGTCCAGGTAGTGCACTTCGGCCCGGGTGATACCCATTTCCCGGGCCACTGCCTCCATGGATACCTTTTCCTGGTGCAGGCTTTCCAGTCTCTCCCGGGTGGCCCTGAGCCGCTGCAGCTTGTACCACAGGGTGCGGGGCATCCAGTTGGCCCGGCGTACCTCGTCCAGCATGGCTCCCCGCACCCGGATACTGGCGTAGGCTTCAAAATCGCACCCCATATCGGGGTCGAATTTGTCGATTGCTTCTATTAATCCAAAAACACCACAGCTTTCCAGGTCCTCCTGGCTCAAGCACGCAGGCAGCTTGACGGCCAGCCGGCCGGCCAGGTACTTGACCAGCCAGAGATAAGAGAGGATGAGCTGGTGGCGGATTTCCGGGCTCTTCGTTCGCTTGTACTCCTGCCAGAGCTTCTCCTTATTATCCACGCTCTCACATCCTGGTGAGCCGGGCCTGTTCGGCCATGCACTGGAAAATGTAGCGCATGATCAGATCCTGCTGGGCGGTTGTAATATCCACAAACTCCAGGGCCACGTGGTATTTTGAATTTTCCCTTTCCTGAAGACGCACCACCCGGCCCCGGAGTTCCATCTTCCGGGCACCGGTGCGCAGGGGCAGGTTGAACTCCACCAGCAGTTCCCTGCCGGGCAGGACCGGTTCGTCCATGGCCAGAAGCATACCCCCGCCGCTGATGTCCACCGTAAAGGCTTTTTTGTACCGGGGGCGGCGGTTTTTCTCCGGAGGATGGGCGTAGTGGACCTCGAGGAGAGTCTTCAACCGCACGTGCTGGCGCTGTTGCACCCGCTGGCAATCTCCCGTGGGAGCCAGGCGGTAAAGGGGTATGGCTTCTATGGTACGCCCCAGGCAGCGGGCGGGGAAAATGAAGCTGGCGTTTTCGTCGAAAAAACGGACCTTTACATTATCGCCCGGCGTCAGGACGAGCACATCCCCCCGCAGGCGGGGCAGGGCGATATGCAGTTCACCGCCTTTGATGTCCTGGATGGTGGAGGCATACCAGTCCCTTTCCCCCTCCCTTGCCACCTGTATCTTCTGGTTGATCCTGAGCTGGTCCAACAATATGCGTAACCTCCCGTACAGTTTCCCTAACGGTCAAACAGCCTGGCCAGGCGCCGGACAAAGCCCCGTAATCCCGGTCGGGGCGGTTCCTCCCGGGATCCGCCGCCGGTGAGGCAGCGGGCCATGGCGGCAACACTTCTGGCCGGCTGGGAGCGGGGCTCCGCCAGGTAAAAAGGCCTCTGGTTCCGCACGGCCCGGATCACCGCCCGGTCCTCATTAATGGCACCCAGGTAGACGACCGGCAGGCCCAGAAAGCGGTCGGCCGCCATTTCCACCCGCCTGACCGTGGCCCGGGCCTCCTGTTCGCTGCCGGCCCGGTTGACCACGAGCAGCACCTCCCGGTGGGCCTTGAAGCGGGCCAGCACCTTGATCAGGCTGTAACCGTCCATGAGGGAGGTGGGTTCAGGGGTAAGAACCACAATTACTTCCCCGGCGGCGGCCAGAAAGCCCAGCACATTTTTGGAAAGACCCGCCCCGGTATCGATGAGAATGAAATCGGCCAGGTTGTCCAGAAGGGCCAGGGATGTAAGCAGCCTTTGCCAGCGGGCCCGGTCCAGGTTGGCCAGTTCCAGAAGGCCGGAACCGCCGGAGATGAACTGCACTCCACCCGGGGCAGGCACCAGCACTTCCCGGATATCCCGGTCCCGGTAGAGGCAGTCGTAGAGGGTGCAGGGAGGGCTTACTCCCAGGAGCACTTCCACATTGGCCAGGCCCAGGTCGGCGTCCAGGATAATCACCCGCTGGTTTAAAGCGGCCAGGGCCAGCCCCAGGTTTACCGTCAGGTTGCTTTTGCCCACCCCGCCTTTGCCGCTGGTGACGGCGATGACCCGGGCCACGGCAGCCCGGGGCTCCGCCGGCGGGACCACGTCTTCGTCCGGGGTGACGCCTGCCGGGGGGCTGCCACCCGGGACGCGTCCGAAGATGCGCCCTCCCCTAGCCCCGGAAGGCCGCCCCCACATTGTTATCGACCCCCTCCAGGAGAAGGGCGGCCAGCCGCCGGGGGGTCATGCCGGCAATATCGTCGGGGACATTCTGCCCGCCGGTAACATATGCCAGTGGACGGCGCATCTGGTGGATCAGGTTTAACGCCCCTCCCCGGGTCTGGGTTTCATCCAGCTTGGTGAAAATGAAATCCGAGTATCCCACCCGGGCAAATTCCCGGGCCATATGTAAAAGATCCCGGTTGCGGGTGGTGGCGCTTAAGACAAGGAAAATCCGGCGGGACGGCGGCAGGGCGTCCATGAACCCCTTTAACTTGAGCAGCTGGCTGGCATTGCGGCAGGAAATGCCCTCGGTATCGACGAAAACGGCTTCCTTGTCTTGATGGGCTTCCACTGCCGATGCCAGTTCAGCCGGGGTCATCACCACTTCCACCGGTACGCCGATCGTCTGGCCGTAAAATTTCAGTTCCTCGACTACCCCGAAGCGGTGGCTGTATACGGCGATTAGCGCTATTTTTTTCTGGTCGAAAAGGGCCTGCCTGGTGGCCAGTTTGGCCAGGGTGGTGGTTTTGCCCGCTCCCGTGGGGCCGATAAAGGCATGGATTTTGCTGCTGTGGTCCCGTGCAGAATAGACATCTTCCACCAGGGAGGCCAGCCGCCCCTTTAATTGCAGGAGCAGGAAGTCCTCGCCGTCCCCGGCGGTGTCGTTTACCTCGAGCCCGCGTAAAAGGTTTTCCACTACTTCTTCCATCACTTCCATGTTCAGCAGGTGCCGGCGCCATTTTTCAAGAACGTCCCCGTCCATCATGGCTTCCTCCTGTTGCCTCAGGATTATATTAAAGGAGGAGGGATTGTTTTCCTCCTTTTCCGGTCCTGGATTTACACCGTGAGGTAATATTTGTCCAGGGCCACCTTTGTTGAAAGTACTTTCTCCCGGGAGCATCACCCCTTCCCTCCTGGTCCGCTGCACCGCCGGGGGCGTAGCCGAAGGCGGGGGAAACGTCCCGGGAGTTACCACTTCCCCCGTGGCAGGAGGCTCAGCCCCGGGCGGCCTTCCCGGAGGCAGTTCTGCCGCGGCGGGGGGCGCAGGCAGCTCGTCCAGGGCCGCGGTTACTTCCAGCTGCGGCGGGCGGAAAAAATCAAAAATGCTCTTCCTGGGCAGGCGGTAGCTGCCGATAATCACCGCATCGGGTCCCATATCCTCTTTGATCAGGCGCATGGCTTCCTGCATTTCCCTGACGATATATTTTTTAATTTTCACTCTACAATCACCGTCCCCACCACTTCCACTTCGATACCGGGTGCGATTTCATTCAGGGATAATACGGCCACTGCCGGCAGGCTGCGTTCAATCAACCGCCGGAAGGGCAACCTTATCCGGGGCGAACAGAGCACCACCGGGGTCAGGCCCTTCAGGCTCATCTTTTCGGCCTGCTCCTGCAGCCTTTCCAGGATCTTTCTGGCCAGGCCGGGTTCCAGCACCGGGTAGGCCCCGATCTGGGTCTGCTGGATGGAATCGGTAATGGTTTGCTCCAGCCGTGGATGGAGGGTGAGCACCGCCAGCTTGTTTTCGGGCGTCAGGTAGAGCCGGCTGATGGTGCGGGAAAGACGGCTGCGCACGTGTTCGGTAAGAAAATCGCTATCCCGGTTTAAGCGGGCTCCATCGGCCAGGGCCTCGCAAATGGTCACCAGGTCCCTGATGGGTACCCTTTCCCGCAGGAGATTTTGCAGCACCTTCTGCACTTCGCCCAGGGTCAGCAGATCGGGAACCAGTTCTTCCACCACCGCCGGGTCCTTTTCCTTAATGGCTTCCAGGAGTTCCTTCACTTCCTGGCGGCCCAGCAGCTCGTGGGCGTGGGCCTTGATGAATTCCGTCAGGTGGGTGACCATAACGGTGGAAGGATCCACCACCGTAAGCCCGGCCAGCTCCAGCCTTTCCTTTTCACCGGCCGGCACCCACCAGGCCGGCAGTCCGAAGGTGGGTTCGGTGGTGGGTATGCCCGGGATACCGGTAGCCTGGCCCGTGGGGTCCATCGCCAGGTAGTAGCCGGGCATCAGTTCTCCACTGGCGGTTTGTTCCCCCCGGATTTTAAAGACATAGGCGTTGGGTGATAGCTGCAGGTTGTCCCGGATGCGGATGGGACGCACGTAAATACCCATTTCTACGGCGCACTGCCGGCGCACCGCCGCCAGCCGGTGCAGCAGATCCCCGCCCTGGGTCTCGTCGGTCAGGGGAATGAGGTTGTAGCCGATTTCAATTTGCAGGGGATCCACCTGGAAGTACGTGGTCACGTTTTCCGGCTCCCGGCGGGTTTCCTGCATCTGCTGCCTGGCCCTGGCCTCCTGCCGGCGGGCCTCCTCCCTTTGCTTTTCCTGAACCAGGGTTCTGCCGGCAAGGAAACTGATTCCCGAGAGCAAAAGGAAAAGGATATTGGGCATGGCCGGGATGCATCCCAGGACGAAGAGGATCCCCGCCACCAGGTAGAGGATCCGGGGAAAACCGGTAAACTGCCGGGAGATGTCCGTGCCGAAGCTGGCATCGGAGGTGGCCCTGGTGACCAGGATGCCGGCGGCGGTGGAGATGAGCACCGAGGGCACCTGGGTTACCAGCCCGTCGCCGATGGTAAGCACGGTGAAGGTGCGCAGGGCTTCGGACACGGGCATGCCCATCTGCAGGGTGCCGATGGCGATGCCCCCCAGGATGTTGATCAGGGTGATGATGATGCCGGCGATGGCGTCCCCCCGCACAAATTTGCTGGCACCGTCCATGGCACCGTAGAAATCGGCCTCCCGCTGCAGCCTCCTGCGTCTTTCCCTGGCCTCGGCCTCGGTAATCAGGCCGGAGTTGAAGTCAGCATCAATGCTCATCTGCTTGCCGGGCATGGCATCCAGGGTGAACCGGGCGGCCACCTCGGCCACCCGGCCAGCACCACTGGTGATTACCACAAACTGGATTACGGTAATGATGATGAAAACAATGAATCCCACCACGTAGTTGCCCCCGGCCACAAAGTGCCCGAAGGCGTCGATGACGTTACCGGCGTAGCCCTGTCCCAGGATCAGCCGGGTGGAGGAGATGTTCAGGGCCAGCCGGTACAGGGTGGTTACCAGCAACAGGGCCGGAAAGATGGAAAACTGCAGGGGCTCAGTGGTGAACATGGTAATCAGCAGGATCACCAGCCCCAGGGTGATGCTGATGGAAAGCAGTACGTCCAGAGCCCTGGGGGGCATGGGGATGATGATCATCAGCACGATGCCCACGATCAGACCGGCGATAAGCAGGTCGGTGTTGCGTTTCAATTGTGATCTCAAGGTTGTGCCGGGTGCGGGTATGGTTTATCCCTCCTTAACTTACACCGGCCGTTTTTTCAGGCGGTAGACCAGGGCCAGGATCTGGGCTACGGCCTGGTAGAGTTCCACCGGGATTTCCTGCCCGATTTCCACCTGGTGGTAAAGGGTCCGGGCCACTTCGGGATTATGTATGATTGGTACTTTATGCCCGGCGGCCAGTTCCCGGATGCGGCGGGCCAGGTCCCCGGCTCCTTTGGCCACCACCCGGGGAGCGGACATTTCCTTTTCGTCGTAGCGCAGCGCTACCGCCAGGTGGGTGGGGTTGGTGATTACCACCGTAGCCCGGGGCACCTCCTGCCGGATGCGGTTGAGCAGGATCTGCCGCTGGCGGCGCCTTTGCCAGCTTTTGATGGTAGGATCTCCTTCGGTCTGTTTGAGTTCATCCTTTACCTCCTGTTTGGTCATGCGCATGCTGCGCATATATTCCCACCGCTGGTAGAAGAGGTCAATTACCGCCAGGAGCAGGAAGGTACCGCCCGCGGCCGCTGCCGCCGCCAGCAGGACGCCGGTCACCGTACCGAAGGCCGCCCGGGGGGCACGATGAAAAACCAGCAGCAGCTCGGGCAGGTGCGCTTTGACCACCAGGTAACTGACCCCCGCCACCACCGTGACTTTGATAGTGCTTTTGCCCAGTTCAACCAGGGTGCGCAGGCTGAACATGCGGGAAAGGCCGCTGACCGGGTTCAGCCGCTCCAGGTTCGGTTTAATCACCTCCGGAGCAAAGATGAAGCCTGTTTGCACCAGGTGTACCGCCAGGGCTGCACCGGTGAGCACCAGAAAAAACGGCGTGCACATCCATATCGCCCCGCGGGTGACATCATAAATTACCCGGGGCAGGTGTTCGGGTGCCAGATCAAAGGCCAGGCAGTTGCTGAAATACCAGGTGAGCTCTTTCTGCCAGTTTTCCATGGCCGGACCCCTTAAAAGGTAGGCCAGGATGACAGCCGCCATGAGCACTACTGCCGCGGCAAAGTCCCGGCTCTTCGGCACCTGGCCCCTGCGCCTGGCTTCCTGCAGTCGCCTTGGGGTTGGGGCTTCGGTTTTCTGCTGGGCGCCGCCGCCGTGGGCCAATCTCCATCCCCTCTTCCCAAATAAGTTAATAAATCAGGTGCCTGGCACGCAATTTATTAACTTATTTCGTGTCACCCGGAAAGCCCGCGGATCACTGTATACAGGTCCTGCTCCATCATGCGCACCATGGCCCGGAAGACCACGCCAAAGAGCGGAACCATCACGCTCAAGGTGATGATGCCCAGGGCGATCTTCAACGGAAAGCCCAGCATGAAAATGTTCATTTCCGGAGCGGTGCGGCCCAAAAGGCCCAGGCAGATATCGATGATCAGCACCACCGCCACCACGGGGGCGGCAATCTGGACGCCCAGGGCTACCATGCGCGCAAAAATTTTGACCACGGCCAGGGTGGTGGTTCCGTCCAGGGCGGCACCGGCCAGGGGTACCAGTTCGTAACTCCTGGCCAGGCCGGCAATGAGCACGTGATGGCCGTCCAGGATGAGAAAGAGCACCATGCCCAGAAGGTACAGGAAACGGGAGCTGATGGTGGCCTGGTGGCCCATGGCCGGGTCGAAAAGGTTGGCCATGAAAAAGCCCATCTGGATGTCCATAATCTGTCCCGCCATGGCCAGGCTCTGGAAGACCAGGCTGGCGACGAAGCCCAAAACCAGACCCACCCCGGCTTCTTCTGCTGCCGCAAGGGCAAACCCCAAAAGCCCCCCTGGAAAGTCCGGTTCCACTCCCGGCACCACGGGGAAAAGCACCACGGCCAGCACAAAGGCCATGAAGGCCTTGAACGGCCGGGGCACGCCGGGGAAGAAGAACAGGGGTCCCGCCGCCAGAAAAGCGCCGGCCCGGACGAAGATCAGGAGGAAGGTTGCTACCGCTTCATAGTTGAACAAGATGACTCTCTCCTTACCCCGTCAGGCTGGGCAGGCGACTGAACAACCGCGTGGTGTAACCGGTCATCAGCCGGACCATCCACGGAGCGGTGATGGCCAGCGTCAGGAAGACGGCTATAATCTTGGGCACGAAGGTCAGGGATTGCTCCTGCACCTGGGTGGTGGCCTGGAGGATGCTGATTACCAGCCCCACCAGCAGCGACACGGCCAGGGTGGGCAGGGACAGGATCAGGATCATCATCAGTGCTTCCCGGGCAATCTGGGTGACAAGGGTATCGGTCACAGCGTGTTCCCCCTCCGGTTGTCGGTTTACCGCCGTTTTGTTAATGAAAGCTTTCCACCAGGGACCGGACCACCAGGTACCAGCCGTCCACCATCACAAAAAGCAGCAGTTTGAAGGGCAGCGAAATCATTACCGGGGGCAGCATGAACATGCCCATGGACATCAGGGCGCTGGCCACCACCATATCGATGACCAGAAAGGGCACGTATAAAAGAAAGCCCATTTGAAAGGCGGTTTTTAATTCGCTGATCACGAAAGCCGGAATAACCACCGTTATGGGCAGGTCGTCCGCATTCCGCGGCCGGGGCATTTTGGCCAGGCTGACGAAAAGGGCCAGGTCCTTTTCCCGGGTTTGTTTGAGCATAAATGCCTTCAGTGGTTTGGCCGCGGCCTCAAAGGCCTGCTCCTGGGTCACCTGGTTGTTTAAATAGGGCTGCAGGGCCTCCCGGTTGATTTCTTGAAAGGTTGGTGTCATGACAAAAAACGTCAGGAACAGGGCCAGGCCGATAATCACCTGGTTGGGCGGCGTTTGCTGTATGCCCAGGGCTCCCCGCAGGATGGACAGGACCACCACAATGCGGGTAAAGCTGGTAACCATGACCAGGAGGCCCGGGGCCAGGGCCAGCACCGTGAGCAGGACCAGCAGCTTGACGCTGTCCACCACCTGGGCCGGGTTGTCCGTGGGGGTGATCCGCAGGTCGATGCCCGGCAGGGGCTGCGCCCGGCCTGCCGCAGGGAACAATATAAGGGCCAGCAGGAACACCAGGGCCGGCAGGCTGTAAGGCCAGACGGGGCGTTTCGAGATTTTGCGATTATCTCTTTCCGGCAGTGTTTTCATCTTTCCGTCCATCCAGATGGCTTTGATGTCGGTTCAAGAAACGCTTTTGCCCGTTATCCGGCGCAGCCGGTTTTTCGCCGGTGAACCGTTCCTTCAACCGGTTAATGGCCAGGGATAGATCCCGGCGGAATGAAGCCGGCCGGAGCCCGTCCCCGGCGGGCATATCGGGAAACGGCAGCACTTCCGGAAGGCGGTCGAATTCCTGCAGCAGGGTCACACCGCTCTCCTGCTGGGCCAGGAGGTAGTAGCGCCGGCCCACCTGCACGAGAGTCAGGGCGGCCTTCGGTCCCAGGGGTATCTGCTCGATCACCCGCATGTGCCGTCCCCGGTTGACGGCCAGGCGGCAGCCCAGCCCGTAACGCACGGCCAGGTAGGCCAGGCCGGCCACCAGGGGCAGGCTCACGGCAAGCTGCACCACCGCCCGGAACAGGTCACCGCCGCTCATTGTTTTTCCCCACCCGGCCGCGTTTTTCTTATTTCATGGATGCTTTCAATACGGACGCCAAAGTTGCCGCCCAGGACCACCACTTCCCCGCGGGCAAAAGGCTGGTCATTGATCAGCACTTCCGCCGTGTCGCCGGCCGGGCGATCCAGTTCTACCACCGAGCCTTCGGAGAGGCGCAGTATGTCCCGCACTTTCATGGTTGTGTTTCCCAGTTCCACCGTTATGGTTACAGTCACGTCGGTCAGGTAATCGAGGGGTATTTTCAGGCGGTCAGCCCCCGCCGGGGCGGTCAGGGGAGGAAAGCTTACTTTTTTGACCGTTGGTTGCCGCCCTTCCATACGCTCAATCATATCCTTGATTTCATCTTCGGTAATCACGGGTACCGCCTGCTTTCATCAGTAGTTAATCAGCCGTTCGGGGCCTGGCGCCGGTCCGGGCTCATTGCACCAGGAAATCGGTAAAGTACAGCCGTTCCACCTTGCCGTGCAGAAGCTGGCTGTTGATGTGGTCGAGTATTTGTTTTTTAATGGCCTCCTGGTTTTTCACCGGGAGCACTTCATCCGATGTTTTGCTGCGCAGAATGGTCAGCACCGCCTCGGTAAGCATGGGCTGTTTGGCCTTGATTTCCTCAACCAGCTTTTTATCATGGGGATACTCCAGCACCACCTGCACCCGCAGGTAACGGCTGGGACCTTCGTCGGCCAGGTTGATTACCCTGTCCCCCAGGTCCAGGGTTTCCATGGGGCGCTCTTTCGGCGTGGCCTGCACCGGTTTGGACAGCGGGCCGAAGAACCAGAGAGCACCGAAGGTTGCCCCGCCGCCGATAATGACGGCCAGGAGCAACAGGAGGATGGTGCGGCCGCGGCCGCCCCGTTTTTTCTCATTTTCATCGCCGGTTTGTTTTTTTCTGCTGACAGGCATTTGGAAACACCCTTTTTGTGGCTGCCGGTTCTTAATTATGAGTGCCGGCAGCCGGAATTTTTTAGCGGCGGCACCCGGCAACGGCCTGCTGAAGCCGTGCGGCTTAATGGGGTCATAACCGGACGCCGCCGGTGGTTCCATCATGGGCGGCGGTCGCCCTTTACCGCTCATATGCCCCCGGGATGACCGCCACCCGTGCGTCATGTAAATATTTTACAATACATCTACTACCGCTTCAGGTTGATCAGTTCATCCAGCATGGTGTCGGAAACGGTGATAATCCGGGCGCTGGCCTGGTAGCCGCGCTGGGTGGTGATCATGTTGGTGAACTCGTCCGTCAGATCCACGTTGGACATCTCCAGGTAACCGGACTCGATGGTGCCGTAACCGGCGGAACCGGGTTTGCCCGGGGTTGGCGTGCCGCTGCTTTCACTCACCACAAACAGGTTTTTATTCACCCTTTGCAAACCGTCCTGGTTGGAAAAAGTATAAAGGTTAATCTGGGCGAAATCCGCATTGGTAACGGTGGCCGTTCCGTCCTCCCATTCCAGCATGTTGCCGTTGCTGTCCGTGCCCGTGATCACCCCGTCATTGCTGATGTTCAGGCTGGCCGCCGGCCCGTTGATCAGCTGGATGGCTCCCGTGTATGTGTTGCCCGGGTTTTTAACGATGCCGGAAGGCAGGCCCAGGTAGGCCGCCGCGTCACCGCCGATCTCAATCTCCGCGTCGGTGCCTGTATACACGGTCCGCAACACCAGTCTATTCTGTTCATCCTTTGAAGCCCTTACACCCACGTTGGCCGTCTGGGCGTTAATCTTGGCGATTATGGTGTCCACATCATCGCCGGTGCCGGAGGCACTGGCAAAACCGTCAATAAAACCGGAGTTGGTGCCGGTGAAGATATTCTTCGGTGCTCCGGTACCATCTTTGACGGTAATGGAAAGGCTCACCTTTGGGCCACAGTCAGCGGTTCGAAAGCCAAATCCTTCATTGCCATCCCCGTCCAAACTGGCGGCTGTAACCTCGTTGCCGTTATCCGTATAATACATTTCAATTTTCCCTCCCGCACCTGCTTTGGCGGCGGCATTGGAAAGGGCCGTCTTGAAATCGTCAAGCGTACTGGTGGTGCTGACAATGCCGTTGGCCAGATCGGCAGCCGCAGCAACTTTCACCTTAAACGAGATGTTTTCATTGGTATAGTTGTTTTTAAGATTAAATACTATTTCATCATTAACGGCAAGAGTAGGAAATAAAGTACTCAACTGGTTGGTGGCATTTGCAGCAATAGAATAACTCTCACCCGCATTGATATCCGCCTTCCGGGCAGTGTCAATGGTGAAATCCGTGCGCTTGCCCAGTGGGCCGTCCTTTCCCGTTACTTTCAAGATAAGGGATGAGGTAGCCTTCTGGTAATCGGCAGTAATGTTTACACCCGCTCCAGGGGCGGTGTTAAAGGTGATTTCGCCGGTGGCATTATTTACGCTAAAATCTGTTGTCGGTGTACCGTTCAGGTAGACCTTAACACTGCCGTCCACCACTGGTGAATAGCCAAGGCTGAAGGTCGTGGTACTGCCGTCCCCCGTCCCAATGGCCTTCCCGGTAACTTGTAATTCACTGACGTCTACTTTGCTATATACTTCCGTAGATCTGGCGGCCGTGATGTTTCGCAGTTCCCCTACCAGCCGGTACCCGCTGGAGTTGACCACATAACCGTTCTGGTCGATATAGAAGACTCCGTCGCGGGTGTAGTATTCCTTGCCGCTGCCCGGGTCAATCACCTTGAAGAAACCCTCACCGTTGATGGCCAGGTCCAGGGTGCGTCCCGTGGACTGCAGGCCGCCGGGGCTCATGTTGCTGCTAATGCCGGCCAGGGAGACGCCCAGGCCCACCTGGGCCGGGTTGGTGGATGTGCCGGCGCTTTTCAGCGTCTGGTAGAGCACGTCTTGAAAGTTGGCCCGGCCGCTTTTAAAGCCCACGGTGTTCACGTTGGATATATTGTTGGCGATGACGTCCATACGGATCTGGTGGTTTTTCATGCCGGCGACGCCGGCGAAAAGAGAGCGGATCATTTTAATCCCTCCGGTTTTATTAGGTAGCCCTCTTTATTACAAAGCAGGGGTTGATGGAAAAAGGGTAGCTGTTTTACCATCCTTGCGAACTGGCCTGTTCTCATTAACCTTCGCAGGACGAACCATCATACAGCATATGACGAAATCCCGGTTGAATCTTAACGCTTCAGCTCAATGGTTTCCCGGAGCACCTCGTCGGAGGTGGTGAAGACCTTGGCGTTGGCTTCGTAGCCGCGCTGGGTGACGATCAGGTTGCCCAGTTCGGTGGCCAGGTCCACATTGGACATTTCCAGGCAGCCGGATTCGATGGTGCCGAGGCCGTCCTTGCCAGGTGTCCCTTCGACCCTTTGCCCTGCGGGGCTGTCTCCACCACCGCTTCCCGAAGTGTTATTGTCGGTATACAGGTTGCCTCCCACCCTGGTCAGGCCGTTGGGGTTGGGGAAGCTGAACAGGCCGATTTGTTTAACATCGCTGGCGGTACTGCCGTCGCTGTAGGTGACGGAAATTTTCCCCATGCTGGAAACATTTATGGAAGCAATGGGTTTGGAAACATCCAGTTGTATTTCACTTCCGCTGTCGTCCACCAGCCTCAAGCCGCTGGAGTTCACCAGGTAACCTTCCTTGTCCACTGAAAAAGAGCCTTCCCGGGTATAGTAAATTTTGTCTCCGCTTTCATCGCTTGCTTTTACCCCGAAAAAACCGTTCCCGTTAATGGCCAGGTCCAGCGACCGGCCGGTTGACACAAGCGGCCCCTGGTTGAAGTTATTGAGCACAGCGGCCAGCGTTACGCCCGTTCCCATCTGGGAAGGGTTGCTCTGGGCCGTGCCGGCGCGTATGGTTTGATAAAGGGTATCCTGAAAACTGGCCTGGGCCGCTTTGTACCCCGGGGTGTTTATGTTGGCGATGTTGTTGGCCAGAACGTCCATGCGCGTGCGGTGGCTGAGCATACCGGCCAGGCTGGTATATATGGACTGGATCATTTCTATTCTCACCTCACGTAGATCCACGGTTATTCTGAATGCTTTTCCGACTTCCGGCATCCGATGCCCGACTTCCATTCAGCGCCGCCTCCGTCGTTCAGCGGCTGCGCGGCCTCCTTGCGGTCCGGCCGTTACTCGACGATTATGGCTCCGTCAATGTTGGTGAAAATGCGCCCGGCTCCGGCAGTGCGGTCCAGGGCCGTCACTACCGTGCGGTTCTTTACACTGGTTACCAGTGCCAGGTCGTTGTATATAACCAGTGAATTCCTCACCCCTTTGCCGGCGGCCAGGCTCACCGCCCGGCTGATTTTTTCCATGTCGGCTTCATTCAGGGTGATGTTGCGCTCCCGCAGGCGTTTTTCGGCATGGGCCGATAGTTTCAGCCGACTCCCGTCCATTTCCCGGCGCAGCATTTCCCTGAAAGAGCCCGTTTGGGATGCCTTGTTTTGTTTTTCAGGACGGCCTTCCCGGGAAACCTGGAGAGTTAACGGTGCTGGCAAAAGTCCGTGAATTTTGACGTCCATGTCAACCCCGGATCTCCTTTACCCTATCATAATCATAGGGAGTGCCGTTGATCACCAGTTTGATGCCATTTTCGTTAATAATGAGCTTTTCCACCGTTCCGTCAACGTCCCGGCCGTCCTCCCCCACCGCCGTCACCTGCTTGCCGACAATGTTGGCGGCCAGCGAGAGCTCCTGGGTCCGCAGAAGTACCTCCATATTCTTGTTGAGGTTCATGATCTGCTCCAGGGCCGTAATTTGCGTCATCTGGGACATGAACTGGTCCTGGTCCATGGGACTCATGGGGTTCTGGTAGCGCAGCTGGGCGACCAGGATTTGCAAAAAGGTGTCCTTGTCCAGTTCCTTTTTGGCCGGTTGAAATTTGTCCTGCGGATGGTAATAGATGTTGCTTGCCGGATTAACTTCCATTGTACATCCCACCTTTAAACGAAAAGGTTGATACCACCCGGTAATGGATCTGCCGGCGGTTCATGTCCGGCACTGCCGCCCGGCCCTTCGCCGGATCCACTGTGCCGCCGCCCGTAATTGTATCCCGGTTGGTGGAAATCACCCCGGGGCGGGGGACCGCCCTCGTGTCCCACCGACACCGAAGCGCTCTGGAGGTGCAGATTCTGGGCGGCCAGGGCCTCGCGCAGCTGGGGCAGGGCACTTTCAATGGCGTCCCCGGCGGCGGGGTTACTTGCGAGGAAGTGGGCGCTCACATCCCCGTGCCGGTAGACCAGGCGGACCATAACCTCACCCAGGTGCTCCGGCTCAAGCTTGAACCAGAGGTGGGTTTGCCCCTCGACATGCCGCGCCACGGCCTGCCGTAGCACCCGGACGATTAGAGCCGGCATTTGCAGCGGGTTTACATTCTCCTGGTGCATTACTGGATTGGACAAATTATGGGAAGTTCCGGTAATCCCGCCTCCGCCGGGATTGGTTGACTGGTACTGTGCCGGGTTGTGGTCCGGGATGCCGGCGCTGCCATTACGGGTCATGACGGGAGAAGTTGTATCCTGTGCGATTTGCGGGGGTACCACACCGCCCCGGGTATTTGGAGCCTCCACTTGATCCGGGATGCCCCCCGGGTTTGTGCTTTGTGGGACCACCTCGACTGGTACCCGCACATTCTTAAACACAAGCCCGGTGTTGTTATTCAACAATCCTTCTTCCCCGGAACCGGCCTTTTTCTGGAGAACTTCCCCTCCATTTTGTTGCATGAATTGAAGCAGGAAAGGTTTTAACTCGTTAATTTCCACGTCATGGAAGACATCAACATCATTTTGCTGCAAGTCAAGCAGGGCTGGCTCCTTCAGCACTAACCCCCGGGACTTTATGTTTTGCTCGACCTGCCCGGCCCCATACGCAGCCTTCTGCGACGGTGAAGGGAGAAATTCTGCTGCTCCCTGGAGTTGGCTTGACGGGGCAGCTGCGGCAATTGCGGGGCTACTTTTGTTTCCGCTGTTATTACCGGCACCCAATACGGATTCCAATATTTTGTTTTCCGGTTCGTTGTAAAGGTTTAAGATTGCCGCCAGAAGGGCTGCCCAATCACTGAAAATCTCCGTCCCATTATTGCTTGCTTTTTGTTCCTTTGTCCCCTCTGAGCTACTGGTTACTGGTGGTAACGGTTCTCCGGAGAGAATACCTGCGGGCGACAACAGGGAAGCTATATCCGCAAAAGCTGCTTTAAGAACGCCGGCGAGTGGTCCCGGGGTACTACCGTTTTCCGGGTCCCCGCTAAAATCCCCACCGGCTGTGTTTGCAGCGGCTGTACCTTCCCCGGTTGTGCCCAGCAGTTGTATTAATAAGGAAAGAAACGTGCTGGAACCGGATGCGCCGGCAGCAATGCCCCCTGGAGAAAGTGGCTGTTCCGGCGCCGGGGGGACAAAATTAATTTCCACAGATCGTTTCACCCCCTTTTTCTAAAATCTTCCTTCTAGTTTTTCAGCCATCACCTCCCCCGGGTAGCTCAAACACTGCAGCACTTGTCCGGCAGTATCCTGCTTTTCGCCTGCCGGGTCAAATGATCCCGCGGGCGTCTAGCTGCTTAATTCCGGCGGCACCAGAAGAGCCTGAGCCCCTGTTCGTCCGTTTCCTTTTGCTCGGCCCGGTTTGCCTCCAGGATGTGGGCCTGGAGCTGCTTTTCCTTCAGCCTCTGCAAAATCATCCTCTGGCGCCGGGCTTCAAAGGCTTCCATCCGGCAGCGCTCCAGTTTCTCATTGGCCCTGGCCACCTCTTCCCGGCGGCGGTTCCGGTCATTTATAAGCCACTCCCGCCAGAGCAGCAGGTGAAATTCGTTCTCCGGCCGCATTGGCCCCACGCTGCAACCGGCAAAGCTTTCTTCCAGCAGGGAGGTTGTTCTGTTCAGCTCTTCCACCCGGTCCATGTATTCCCGCTGTGCCCGGGAGTGGGCCAGGACGGCCTGCTCTTCCTTCTGTTCCCTGAACTGCAGCACGGGCTGCAGGCGAAAACGAAATCTGCGCATGTCAGACACTCCTTAAGCTTCAGGTGTGCCGCAAAATGCACCGAAAGCGGCGGCCATTCTACCGCCGGACGGGCTAATCGTTTATCCGGGATCGGGTAAGGTCTTCATCGTTTCCTCAAAGCTGCTGTACTCGTGCATGTCCTGGCGTAGAAACTGCACAATACGGGGATAGGCCTTTACTGCGGCGTCAATCCGGGGGTTGGACCCGGCTACGTAAGCGCCGATGTTGATTAAATCCTCCGACTGGCGGTAGGTGGCCAGCAGATCCCGCAACCGGCCGGCCCGGGCCAGGTGTTCTGCGTCCACTATCTCCGGCATTACCCGGCTCACGCTCTGTAATACATCGATGGCCGGGTAGTGATTCTGGGCCGCCATTTCCCGGGACAGGACGATATGACCGTCCAGAATGCCCCGCACGGCATCGGTTATCGGCTCGTTCAGGTCGTCCCCTTCCACCAGCACGGTATAAAAGGCGGTGATGGAACCTGTGGCTCCCATCCCCGAACGTTCCAGCAACCGGGGCAACAGGGCAAAAACCGACGGGGTGTAACCGCGGGTGGCCGGGGGTTCGCCGATGGCCAGGCCCACCTCCCGCTGGGCCATGGCAAAACGGGTGATTGAGTCCATGAGAAGCAGTACGTCTTTACCCCGGTCACGGAAATATTCGGCAATGGCGCTGGCCAGAAAGGCGGCCTTTACCCGCACCAGTGCCGGCTGGTCCGAAGTGGCGGCCACCACCACCGAACGGGCCAGGCCTTCCGGACCCAGGTCCCCTTCAATGAAGTCCCGCACTTCCCGGCCCCGTTCCCCCACCAGGGCGATCACATTTACATCGGCACTGCTGTACCGGGCCACCATGCCCAGGAGCGTGCTCTTGCCCACCCCGCTGCCGGCAAAAATACCCAGGCGCTGTCCCCGCCCGCAGGTGAGAAAGGCATCGATGGCCCGTACCCCGGTGGAAAATACCTGCGTGATGCGCTGTCTGGACAGGGGGTTGGGTGGGGAGTTGTCCACCGGTACATAACACTGGTCCGGCGCAATGAGTTCCCGGCCGTCCATGGGCAGGCCCAGCCCGTCCAGTACCCGCCCCAGGAGGTGTTCTCCCACCGCCACCGACAGGCCCCGGCCCCGGGGCACCACGCTGCAGCCGGGGAAAATGCCCCGCAGTTCCCCCAGGGGCATGAGCAGGGTGACATCTTCCCGGAAACCCACCACCTCGGCCACCACCGGCGCTTCACCGGGCACGTGGATGTTGCAGATTTCACCGATACGGGCGGCAATGCCCCGCACCTCCACGGTCAGGCCGATGACCCGTACCACCTGCCCGGTGGGGCGCAGCAGTTTGGCCGCCCGCACCCGCCGGCGCCAGCGTTCCAGGTCGATTTGGGGTAAAGCCATCTGCGTTATCCCCGCTTTCCAATCCAGCCTTTATGGCTCTCGCTTACTCCGGAAAGCTTCCAAAAACTATGAGGGATCGGCTCTGCTTTGCCCGGCGACCTGCAGCCCTGTTTCCCTCAACACTTCCTCCAGGGCTTGCCAGCGGGCATCAAGGGTGGCGTCCACCCTGCCGTCGGCCGTTTCGATGCGGCACCCACCCGGTTCTATGGCCGGGTCGCCTATAATATTCAGGACCGTTCCGGGGGGCAGGGTAAGGAGTATTTCCTCCCGTCTTTCTTCCATCAATTTCTTCTGTTCCGGGTTTACATAAATAACCACCTGCCCCCGTATCCGGGCCGCTTCCAGGGCTTCCCGCACTATATTCAGCACTATGGCGGGATCGATGGTCAACTGGGCGGCCACAATTTTTTCCGCCATTTCCCTGGCCAGGGCCACCACTTCTCCCTCCAGAGCTTCCAGGGTTGAGCGGCGGATTTCTTCGGCCTGCTGCAGTACCCGGCGGGCTTCTTCCCTCAAGGCCCGGGCCTCGGCCGCGGCATCTTCCACGGCCTTGCGGTAACCTTCCCGGTAGCCTTCCTCCCACCCTTCCTGCAGCCCTTCTTCCCGGGCCCTGGCGGCCGTTTCCCGGGCCAGCGCCTCCGCTTCGTGCCGTGCCTTTTCCAGGATGGCTGCGGCTTCCCTTTGAGCCGCAGCCAGGATTTCTTCGCTTTTTGCCCGGGTTTCATCCGGAGAAACCATTTCCCCCCGGCTGTTCCCGCTGCCCTCGTGGTGTTCGTCCCGGTTTAAAGGCAGTACGGGAAAATCGTATCGGAGAGCTATAAAGACGGGGTCCTCATCGCAGGATACGCTCCCCCGGATGATCCTAAATGATGATCGCATCCTCTCCACCCCGTGCGATGATAATTTCGCCCGTTTCGTCCAGGCGGCGGATAATCTGCACTATGCGCTGCTGGGCTTCTTCCACATCCCGCAGGCGCACCGGCCCCATGAACTGGATTTCCTCCCGCAGCATATCGGCCGCCCGGCGGGACATGTTCTTGAAGATACGCTCGTTGACTTCCTCGTTGGCCCCCCGCATGGCCCTGGCCAGATCTTTGGTATCCACTTCCCGCAGAACCCGCTGGATGGCCGTATCGTGAAGCTTGACGATATCCTCGAAAACAAACATCATCTTGCGCACCTCGTCGGCCAGGTCGGGGTCGGAAACCTCCAGTTCTTCCAGGATGGTTTTTTCGGTGCTGCGGTCCACCCGGTTTAAAATGTTGACCAGAGTTTTTACCCCACCCACCGTCTGGTCCTGTTGAACCACCATCGAGAGCTTTCTTTCCAGAACTTTTTCTACTTCTTTTACTACCTCCGGGGGTGTGCGGTCGATGACCGCTATCCTCCGGGCGATATCGCTCTGCTTTTCCGGAGGCAGGGAGGAAAGGATCAGTGCCGCCTGCTCCGGCACCAGGTGGGTGATGATCAGGGCGATGGTCTGAGGGTGTTCATCCCGGATGAAGTTGAGCAAATGTTTGGGGTCGGTCCGGCGCAGGTTGCTGAAAGGAACTTTCTGAATGGCTACCGACACTTTGTTAAGGATTTCCTCCGCCCGCTGGGGACCCACGGCTTTTTCCAGTACTTCCCGGGCATACTTGTAACCGCCGTGCATCAGGTATTCCCGGGCTTTGTTCAACTCCAGAAACTCTTCCAGCACCGCCTGCTGGACTTCTTTGGGCACGCTTTCCAGCATGGAGATTTGCTGGGTAAGCATTTCTATTTCATCATCGGGAAAATGTTTCAATACCCTGGCGGACAGATCCGCACCCAGGGCGATCAGGACGATGGCTGCCTTTTGTAAGCCGGTCAGCTTGCCAACCACGGTGCATCTACTCCTTGAGCCACACTTTTAAAATCTCGGCCACTTGAGCCGGCTTTTCCCGGGCTATGTCCCTGATCTGCTTGGTCCTGCTGGGCTGTGCGGGCGTTTCTTCAGGTGCGGGCACATGCCCGGTTACTACCGGAGTTTTCGGCACCTCTTCCACAGCTTCCAGTTCATATGCCCGGCGCCTCCGCCGGCGGATGAACAGGATCAACAGGAGCAGGCTCATTAACAACCCGGCTGCTCCCACCGCCACGGGCCAGTATTTTTTCAGACCGGCCAGCATGGTGGGGGGTTGTGCCATTTCCCGCTGAAGCTGGTCCAGGTAAGAGGTATCAAAGGGCATGGCCGAAACGTTAATCTGATCCCCCCGGTTTTGCTGCAGGCCCACCGCTGCCGAAACCATATCCTGGATCTGCTGCAACTGGGGTGCGCTGTAGTTGCCGTTTAAAACTACGGCTACCGAGAGCCGGCGCAGGGTTCCCGGCGCGGCGACCAGGGTTTGCTGCTGGCTGCCCAGTTGATAGTTGGTGATGGTCTGCTGCTTCTGGTACTGGGAATTGCCGCCTGTCAGTGCGGGAATGGTATTTCCTGGTGGTTGAGAGCTTGGAGGTCCCGGTACCCCACCTGCACCCGTGCCCGAGCCGCTTTCGGTAATGGTTTGCTGGCTCAGAGTTTGTCCCGGCTGGACGGTGGTGGTGGTGGTCTGGCGCTGGTCAAAATCCAGGTCGGCCGTAACCATGGCCACCGCTTTGTTCGGTCCCAGGATTTTGGTCAGCATCTGCTGAATGCGGGTCTCCAGTTCCTTTTCATACTGCCGGCGCACCTGGTATTGATCCATGGACAGGCGGGCCAGCTTGGCCCGCTCGTCGGCCAGGGCCAGGTTGTCGCTTAAGACGTTGCCCTCCATGTCAATGATGTGTACGTTTTCCGGCTTCATTCCCTGGACGCTGCCCACCACCAGATCCATAATGCCCTTTACCTGTTCGGGCTTCAATTCACCCTTGAGTTTTAAGGCTATCGAAGCAGAAGGTTCCACCTGGTTGTCCAGGAAGAGGCTTTCCCGGGGCAGCACCAGATGCACCCGGGCCTGTTCCACCTCCTCCAGGCTGGTGATGGTGCGGCGCAGTTCCTCCTGCAGCGCCCGCTGGTAGTTGACCTGCTGCTCAAAATCGGTGACACCGAACTTTTGCTGGTCGAAGAGCTCCCACCCGGCCCCCGAATCGGCCAGCACCCCCTTGCTGGCCAGTTGAATTCTGGTGCTGTACACCTGCCCCTCCGGCACGGCGATGGTTTTACCCTCGTCTTCCAGCCGGTAAGGTATTTTCATGTTTTTCAGTTCTTCGGCGATTTTGCCCGCCTGTTTGGGCTCCAAACCGGTGAAGAGGGGAGCGTATGCAGGTTGGGAGATAATAACGGCCAGGTAAATTACGGTTGCCAGCAGTCCCGCCGCAGCGGCAGCGAAAAGGACCTGCCGGGACCGGGGCAGCGCCTGCCACCGCTCCTTGATGGGGAGCAGGATCTGTTTGGGGTCCATCAATTACAACAGCTCCTTAAACCTGCATGCGCGAAATTTCCTGGTAGGCTTCTACTATTTTATTGCGCACCTCCACAGCCAGGGACATCATGATCCGGGCTTCTTCCATGGCAATGGTCACCTGATGCAGTTCCTGCACCCGGCCGGTAAGGAAGTCGAGGCCCACCCGGTCGGCCCGCACCTGGGCGTTATTCACCTCTTCCAGGGCCCGTTCAAGCATCCGGCCGAAACCGGGGGCGCCGGCAGCAGCGTCCGGTTTTGCGGGCTGACTTACCGTGGGTGCCAGGGTTAAGGGGGAGACGGGTAAAATTTGCATCTATGAGTGCCCCTTTCGTCAGCAATATGAATAATTAGCCCCTGCCTATTTCCAGAGCCCTCAGGGCCATATCCTTGGCTGCGTTCAAAACCGTGACGTTGGCCTCGTAGGCCCGGGTGGCTGCAATCATGCTGACCATCTCGTTGGCAATATTGATGTTGGGATAGGCCACGTATCCCGTATTGGGGTCGGCCAGGGGGTGGGAGGGCTCGTAAACAAGCCGGGGCGGGGAAGGATCCTCCACTACTGCCGCCACGCTCACGCCGGCGGCGTTGAAGGAGGGTTGGCCGGGCGGGGAGTCCAGGGCCTGGCGCAGTTTCTCGGCAAAGACGGGAACTTTCCGGCGGTAGGCCGGGTTCAGGGGGTCGTTGGGCCTGCCCGCCGTTTGCAGGTTGGCAATATTGTTGGCCGTAATATCCAGCCACAGCCTCGATGCTGTTAAGCCTGAGGCACTAATGCCGAATACATCTAATAGAGGCATCGCCTGTTACCTCCCCCGGATGACATAGGTTAACAGGGACAGGCGGTCGCCCAGCGCCCGGGCGGCGGCCTGGTACGTCAGGGTATTGGCGGCCAGGTTTACCATTTCCTGATCAATGTCCACGTTATTGCCGTTGTAACCCATGGTGGTGCCCTCCTCCTTCACCACCGTGGGTTCCACCCGGGCCAGCGGGACCGGAGCCCCGATATGCCTGGGGTCACTGGTAACCAGCGGCAGGACGTCCTCCCCCAGCGCCCGCCGCAGTTCCTCCGTAAAGCTGACGGAAGATTTTTTAAATCCCGGCGTATTCACATTGGCCACGTTATGGGCAATTACCCTTTGGGTTAGTGCCGCTGCATCCAGCTGCTTTTGCAGCGCCACCAGAATGGGACTGGCGAAAAGATCCAAAAAAACCACCTCCCGGCTGCCGTGATCTTCTTCGGGGGCCGCTCCCCGCAATGTACCACCTATGTAAATTATTGTTAACAAAAAACCGACCCGGAGGTCGGGAAGCATTGTCGCAACCCGGCTGCCTTAGCGAGAGTCCGCTTTAGGCCCGTGGCTTTGCGCCCCTCCCTTTCGGTGAAGTTTGCCCCTGGACAATGTGCTAAAGGTCAGGTTATTTTCTTTTGAAAGCAGGTTGACTTTGGTAACTAAGTGGTAAATTATTTGACACGTTCTCCCAAATTCCTTCTATAGAGAAGAAAAAAACACAAAAAAATAACAAAAACTTGAGTTTTTCAAAGCAAGACACGGAGTAAAACCGGAGAAAAGTGTCGAATAAAGTCGAAGAAGGAGGAAGTTCCCTTTCACCTTCGTGCCCAGGCTATAACCCTGCGTACCGCCGCGATCACGTCCCGTACATCCCCGTCACTCATGGCCGGATAAAGGGGCAGGGTGATAATCCGCTCGTACAGCTCTTCCGCGTGGAAACAGTAAAACCCGGAAAGGCTGCAGCTGTCCGGGTCCCCCAGCCAGCGGTAGTAGGGATGGCGGTACACGGGGATATAATGCACGTTTACCCCGATGTTTTCCGCCCGCAGGGCTTCGAAGACCTGGCGCCGGTCGAATTTTAGATGCTCCAGTTTTAAAGCCAGCACGTAAAGGTGCCAGGACGAACGGCCATATGGCGCCTGGTACGGGATTTCCACTTCGGGCAGGCCGGCAAAGGCTTCGTTATACATACGGGCGATCTGGCGCCGCCGCTCCAGGAAACGATCCAGCTTGCGCAGCTGGCTCAAACCCAGGGCGGCCTGGATATCCGTGAGGCGGTAGTTGAAACCAACGTCCAGCATTTCGTAGTACCAGGGGCCCTGATCCTCCACCATCAATTCCCGGTCCCGGGTGATCCCGTGGTTGCGGAAAAGCAGCAACCACTGGTACAGTTCGCCGGAATTGGTGGTCACCATTCCCCCTTCCCCGGTGGTGATGTGTTTCACCGGGTGGAAGCTGAAGACGGTCATATCGCTCAAGCAGCCGATGGGCTGCCCTTTATATTCCGCCCCCAGGGCGTGGGCGGCATCTTCGATGACCACGAGATTGTGCTTTTCAGCCAGGGCGTGAATGGCATCCAGATCACAGGGCTGTCCGGTGAAATGTACGGGAATGATCGCCTTTGTTTGCGGGGTGATCTTTTTTTCTATTTCCACCGGGTCGATATTATATGTGCGCGGATCTATGTCCGCAAACACGGGTTTCGCCCCCAGGTAGAGGGCGCAGCTGGCGCTGGCCACGAAGGTGATGGGGCTGGTGATCACTTCGTCACCCCTGCCCACACCGGCGGCAAAGCAGGCCGCGTGCAGGGCCGCCGTCCCGCTGGAGAAGGCCACGGCATAACGGGCGCCCACCCGGGCGGCAAATTGCTTTTCAAATTCGGCCAGGGTCGGGCCGGTAGTCAGCCAGTCGCCCCGCAGTACCCGGGTGACGGCCTCGATGTCGTCTTCTTCAATCCACTGCCGGGCATAGGGAAGATACGTTTCCCGCACGGGTACACCCCCGGCAATGGCGGGTATTTGTAGATCAAGGTGGTCGGCACGAGTTCCCATGTGCAGGTTATTGCTCCTTTTTCAAGTTTTTTGATAAACTATACACAAGGCTTAACAAATTCTGCCGGTGAAACAATGATAATACCCTGGAACTCTTTCAGGGCTAAGAGGTGCTCATCTCCGGAAACAATGTATTGAACCCCACCCTCCAGCGCGCACTCCAGAACTCTATTATCGTCGGGATCATTTTCTATAACGTTTAACTGGAAATCAGGAGATACCAAAACCGTATTTTCCAGGTCAAGGAATTGCTCTAAAATACCCTGTCTCTCATTGATTGTACCTACCTTATTAAACTTTGGACGCAGCAATACCTCCAGATATTCCTCCAACAGTGACTGGCTTATAACAACGGTGAGTTTGCCTTTCGCCCAAAAATCTACAATCATTCCAGGAGGCCCGTTAGGAACGAAAATACCGGATATAATAACATTAGTATCCAGAACTACCCTCATTGCCTGTATCCTCTTTTTCGGTTCCTTACGAGCCGTACCTCTTCCAGAACATCCTCTTCCGTAATCTTTGCCTTCCCGGCACTTGACCTGATCTTTTCCATCGCCAGCTGGAGGGCTAAACGTTTACAATCTTTTTCAATTTTTCGGAGCCGGCAATATTCCTCATAATTAAGCAGCACGCTTTTGGGTTCACTGTTAACGGTGAGTATAACCGGCTCCGCGCCGAGGGTCAGTGATTCGATAATGGACGTGAGTCTGGGCCGGGCCTCGTTAATCCCGATAATCCGTTCCATGATTGATTCCTCCATTAAAGAATAATTTAATGTTAACATTATTGTATTCTTTAATGTTTCCGCTGTCAAACCCTGCATTCATTGAGTCCGCGTCAAGATCACGGGCTTCTCCCCTCCCGGCACCTGCTGAAATCTTACGCGGCTGCTATCTGTAGAGCAAAGTTGCACAAAAACGAAAACGGCCAGCCCGATGACTGACCGGCCTTAATCTCCTTGCGGCCTGATTACCAGGGTCGCCATTTGTACCGTGAAACGGGCGTCCTCCATCGCCCTAGATGCATCATCTTTCGTATACTCTTCCGTGGGAATGAAGTCCACATCGCCGTAAAAGGCAAATTCCCGCTCTTTCCGCAGCCACTTGGATATTTTGGCCAGCCTGTGCGCTTCCCGCCCAACTTCAGGCGGCAGGCGGTCTTTGAACTCCACCAGTAAATAGCCCACATCGTGCTGTTTGGGCGGATCTACCCCGATCTGGCGCAGCATGCCTTTCAGGGCCAGCTCCACAATTTCCTGGGCTTCGCGGATTACGTCGGAATAGGTTTCTTCCTCAAATAGAACGGGCAGTATTTTCAACCTTTTGGTGGCTTTGAGCAGGTAACTCTGGGCCAGGGTGGTGCTGGTCAAATTTCGATCACCTCACCCTGTTTGTAATCCTTCTTTAATACCCAGTACCAGGCGCCGCCGTGGTAAATTTTCCGTGCACCCAATTGCTGCAGTTTTTCCCGCAGGCGGGCCAGGTAGCGGGCCAGAAATTTTCCCCGGTCGTATAAAATTTTTACATCGTCAACCATGTCCAGAAACAGCAGGCTGCCCTGCAGCACTTCCTGTTTTTCCTTAATTACAGGGGACAGGTCCAGCACTATATGAGTGAACCGGGAAGATTCCTGCTGCATTTTTTCTTCCACCCTGGCAAATTCAGCCATTCTCTTCATCCGGCCCCGCGGCAGGTTTTCAGCCACCAGCAGCAGGTCGATGTCCGAATCCGGCCGGGGCGTACCGCGGCCCACCGAACCAAAAACAGCCAGGGACACCAAACGGGAGCCGTAAACCTCCTTTACGGCCGGCACCAGCAGTTCAAGGACCAGTTCAAATTCCCGGCGGTACATGATATCACCTTAAAACATACGGGTGGCTTCAATTTTTTAATATCGTATCATACGGCGGCACGAACATCAAGGAAAAGGAATCGTTACCTGAAGACAAAGTTGCCCGTCTATAATGATTCAAGGTATAATTTAACTACCGTGGAACTGCCTAATAAAAATTCCCTGCCGGAATACGCGGGAGTGAAATTCATGCCCGGCTATGAGAAATATATCGCCAGCTGGAAACACCGGAGCTGATGAGGTGAACCTTCGATGACAGCGAAAAATTCCCTTCCGGAATTTGAGCAGAGAAGTCTGGAGCAGGTGGCCGAAAAACATGGTTTGGCCATGATTTTGTTTTTTGGCTCCCGGGTTACCGGAAAGCACCGGTTCAACAGCGACCTGGATGTGGGTGTCATTTAACGATAACAATACTACCGGGGAGTAACGCCGTCACAAAAGCTTAAATCCCCGGAAATAAAAATTTTACCGGCGAAACCGGCTCAAGACCTAAAGAAACTTGACGTTGCTTCCGAACTATAGAGTAGAGGCTGCAGAAAGACTGCCGGCCGGAAAGCGGCCTGCAGCCGGTTTGCAGAAGGAGTAGATGGGCGATGAGGATAAATAATCTTGATCCCGGACAGGTGGCGGACGTTTATTTCAAACGCTTGAAGATAAAAGAACAGGATAAAAAGGATAACGTTACCAGAAGTTACTCCCAGACCGACTCCGTGGAAATCTCCGACCGGGCCCGGGAATTACAGCTCTACCGGGCTCACTTAAAAAAGCTTCCCGAACTCAGGGATGAACTGGTTGAATCGGTAAAAAAACGGCTTGCAGAAGGCACCTACCTTATCGACCGGGAAAGGGTGGCGGCGGGTATCATGGAAGAACACCGGCTGGACAGGAAGGTTTGATGCCGGGTGACGGTGGGCAGGCTGGTGCAGCTCCCGGTGAAGCGGCCGGTCGGGCATGGGTGGTGCCGGAGTGGTGAGCCGGGTTGAGCGCAGGTGTAAAAAGCACCGCCGGTTTTTCGCCGGCGGTTTAATATTGCCGGCAACCGGGTTTTAAACCCGGCAGCGCCGGCAACTGAAACTCTTTTTACCGGCCATTTCCCGCGCCGCAGCGGGTCCGGTGCTAAATAAACCTGTCCAGGATCAGGCCCAGCATCCTTTTCACGCTGGCCACAATTTTCAAGGCCCACTCCGGAGGGATCTCCCGGATCACTTCCTGCGTCTCGGAATTAATTACCTTTACCATGATCTCCCCGCTTTCCTCGTGCAGGACGAACCGCAGTTCCGTGCGGTAGAGTTTCATAGTCTCGTTGATCCGGTTGACGGCCTCCCGCACCTCCTGGACGGAGGGCCTTCCGTCCTTCCCTTTTTCTTCCACAAAAAGCGCCTCTTTATCCCTTTGTTCCCCGGTGCCGGGGACATCATTCTTGAAGGTTTGGGACATTCTTACCATGGAGGAAAGATCCGGCCTGCCGGCTGGTTCCACCTTGCTCATCTTCATCCTGCCTTTCACTGGATAAACTTGTTGTTTTTTTATTCGTCAAATTCGGCAAAAAATTTAAGGTGCCAAAAAGTTTTTCGGAAACGGGAAGCTCAAGGATATTTTCCCCCTGCCGAAAATAAACAAAGAAACACTTTTTTGATGAGCGGTGGCCGCTTATGCAGGAACTTATGGAAGAACTGGTTTCCATTTTAAAAGAGGAACTGGCCGCGCTGGAAAAGATGGCAGCGGCGGCAGAAAAGCAAAACGCCGCCCTGCGCAAAAACAGCGGGGACTCGTTGAACGAGGCGACAAGGGAGCTGGAGTTCCTGGCGCGGCAGATGGAGGGGTTGAAGGCGGCCCGCACCAGGGTGCAGGAATACATCGGTCGGGCCTGCGGCCTGTCCCCGGGGGCACCGCTGGCGGAGCTGGTTGCCGCCATGCCGCCGGTGCCGGGCAGGCAGGAAGCAATGAACCTGGTGGCAGACCTGCGGGGGAAGGCCAGGGAACTGGCGGAACTGGTCAGGCTGAACAACCTGCTGGCCCAGAACGCCCTGCGCTTCTGTGAGCGCTTTTTAAGGGCCGTTGCCCCGGCCCCTGCAAGGACATACCTGCCGGACGGCGCCATGGATAAAGGCGGCACCGGCCTGTCTTTTGTTGATAAGTCCGTATAAACCCCTCATGAGAAGAGGTGCATTTTTAGCATGCCCGGAACGTTCTTCGGTCTGGAAATTGCCCGGCGGGGGCTGCAGACTCACCGCACGGCCATGGACATTACCGGCCACAACGTGGCCAATGCCGACACGCCCGGCTATACCCGGCAGGAGGCGGTCATCGCCGTCACCGGCCCGTACGCCAACCCGACACTGGGCAGCAGGCTGATCCCGGGACAACTGGGCACCGGCGTGGAAGCGACCATGATCCGGCGCATTAAAAACGAGTACCTGGATGTGCAGGCGCGGGACAGCATTTCCTCCCGGGAGTACTGGCAGGTGCAGGAGGAAATCTTCGGCCGCATTGAAGCCGTCTTCCCCGAGCCCGGCGCCAGCGGCATTGCCGGCACCCTCACCAGGTTTTTCAACACCTGGCACGACCTGAACAACACCCCCCAGGACCCCGGCGTCAAGGCCGCCGTGGCCGAGACGGGTGACGAGCTGGCCACCATGATGCGGGAGGCGTACCAGCAACTGGAAGATATTTCAGGGAGTATTTTGAAGGTCGATTCCAGCAACAACGTTACCGGCGGCCAGCTTAAAGACCAGGTGGACGCGGTGAACGAAATCCTGCGGCAAATTCGGGAACTGACGGAATCCATCAAGCGGGTCTACGCCCAGGGCAACCAGCCCAACGACCTCCTGGACAGGCGGGACCTGCTGCTGGACAGGCTGGCGGAGTACGGGCCGGTGAGCGTCACTTACCTGACCAATGGGGGTAAGCCGACGGGTGAAATTGCTTTGACCTTCTTCGGGGTGGATGTGAGAGCTGCGGACGTTGCGGTGGAGCTGGTACCGGTCGTCGAACAATCTTCGGGGAAAGTGAAAGAGGTAAAGTTGCAGATTGGCAATAATCAGCCGGTTTCCCTGACCAACTACCCGGCAGATTTGCCCAGGGCGGGCAGCCTGGCGGGGCTGGAGGAAACCCGCGCGAGGATTGACGGCTACATCGATCAAGCCGGCAATAAAGTAGAGGGATATAAAGACAAACTGGAAAATTTGGCCGGGGCACTGACAAGCGTTCTCAACCAGGCCCTCAACTACGGTCACGATACAGATCCCAGTACCCCCAACCCGGATAAAATCGACTTTTTTACCGGCTCGCTGGCCGGGAAAGACTTTGCCGTAAACCCGGAGATTATGAAAGACCCCACGAAGATCGATGGTACAAACGCCCTGTACGTGGCCAGGCTGGCCACCACCGGGATGGACGGCACGCAAGGCTTCGTGCTGGGAGAAGACGCCGGCGGTAACCCGGTTAAAGTAGACCTGGCCAACCTGAGCGGTACCACGTTCAATGAATACTTCAACGCCCTGCTGGCCGACATCGGCGCCCGCTCCGGCAGCGCTTCGGACATGGCCGACACCCAGCGGGCCGTGGCCGAACAGGTGGAATCCCTGCGCCAGTCCGTATCCGGGGTCAACCTGGACGAAGAACTTTCCCGGCTGATCCAGTACCAGTACGGCTACCAGGCCAGCGCCCGGGTGCTGGCTACCATCGACGAGATGCTGGACTACCTGATCAACAGGACCGGTTAAGAAGCAACATCAGGAACGATGTACAGGCGTGGAAAGCCCGTGTTGCCGTACGCCTGTAATTACGGCAAAAAGATAAATCCCTGATTCGGAGGGAAAAACAATGCGTGTCACCCACATGCTGGTTGCCCGGCGCACCCAGAACTACATCCAGGATGCCATGGAGAGGTTGGCCCGCACCCAGGAGCAAATGTCCACCGGCCGCAAGGTCCTGCGCTTGAGCGACGACCCGCCGGCCCTGAGCCAGCTCCTTAACGTGCGAACGGCGGTGGAGCGGAACAAGCAGTACGCGCGCAACATCACCGACGGCCTGAGCTACCTGGAGGGGGCCGACACCGCCCTGGGCACGGCGGGCGAACTGCTGCAAAAGGCCATTGAATACGCCATCCAGGGCGCCAACGGCACCCTGGAACCGAACGACATGGCCGCCATCGGCGAGCAAATCGACAAAATGATCGACGAAATGGTGGACATCGCCAACACCACCGTAGGCGGGAAGTACATTTTTGCCGGCACGAAAAACAACCAGCCGCCGTTCTGGCGGGATGGTGACAAGATATATTACCGGGGTAACCTTGAGCGCGTTTCCCGGGAGATCCTGGACCAGGCAAATTATACAATTGATGTTCCTTCTGTTACCTATGCAGCTGTAGATCTTGGTCGTCCTCTTGACGGTGGGACAGGAATAGATAAGGATGAAACTCAAGCTAATACTGATGGTAAGTTAATAATTAATGGGGTTGATGTACCATTTTCAGCCGGGGAAAGTTACACAGATATTGCGAAGAGAATTACCAGCACGGTTCCTGGTGTTTGGGCTACTTTTATTGATAACGGACTCGGCAACCAAAATGCATTTATAATTAAAAGTGCCAGCGGAACACTCAGAGTAGAGGAATCCAGCGACGGAACCCTGGGCGCTTCAACTACTTTTGCGTCAAGGCCTGAAACCGAAGATGTTGTCCCTGGAGTTTTCGGCTTTTATAATGAGAATAGTCATGCAGTAGTTGGCGGCGTTTTCGACGTACTGATGAAGTTGGCCAAAAGCCTCAAAGATGGTGATGTGGCCGGTGTTCAGAGCTCTATTGGTAAATTGAACGACCAGCTCGACCACATCCTGCGCTATCGGGTGCAGGTGGGAGCTCGCACCAGCCACTTCGAGTCGGTGCGCAGTCAACTCCAGGACCAGGAGGTACGCCTCACCCAGGTGCTGAGCAGCCTGGAGGACGCCGATGTGGCCCGGGTGGCCGTGGACCTTTCCCGCCAGCAGCTCTCCTACCAGGCGGCCCTGGCTGCGGGGGCCAGAATTTTGGAAACGTCTTTGCTGGACTATTTGCGCTGACCGTTTTTACACTTGACCCGGCCCCCATCTTTAAGAATAAGCTGGAAGTTTACAGAAAACTTCCAGCTTCTTTTCTGCATTTCCGTAAATGCGGCGGGTCAACGGGACTGCTTTTGACTGATTCTATTATATTTTCTCAGGAAACGGAAAATGGTATAATAGTGCCGGGATGCAGAAGCGTGGGGGGGTTACCTTTGCCGCCAAAAAGCAGGTGGTGTTGTTATGCGGGAAATAATAATCAAATCCGATAAATGGTATACCTATGAAGATTATTTACAGTTAGACGATGAGTACGAATATGAAATTATCGGGGGAAAGCTGTTCATGACGCCAAAGCCGCGGCCGCTGCACCAGGAGGTTGTTGGCAGGTTGTATGTCGCCCTGCACAACTTTCTCAAGCGGCGAAATATACAGGGGAAAATTTTTCTGGATGTGGACGTAGTTTTTGGCAACCAGGTGGTTTCTCCCGATATAATTTATATCACTCATGAACGTTTGTCCATTATATCAGAAACAAACATTCAAGGGCCACCGGACCTGATCATTGAAGTCCTTTCCCCATCCACACAAAAATACGACCGCAAACAAAAAAGCCAGTTATATTACACCAACGGAGTAAAGGAATACTGGCTCATAGATCCGGCAACGCAGCTTGCGGAGGTTTTTGCCCGGGAGGATAAAGGCTGGTACCGGGCAGGTGTTTATGACGAAGAGGATACGCTGGTTTCCCCCCTCCTACCGGAGCTGGAAATTAAGCTGAAAGAGATTTTTGACGTTTCTTAAGAGGGGCCGCGGCCATTCTCGAACATAAAATCCGCCAACTGCGCCATTTCCAGCATCGTGGATATCCCGGTTACAAGGGACGTGGAACGATGAACAATTACCGGAAATACCTGCAGGGCCACCTGAAAGAAGTGGCCCGGGAAGAAAAAGAGCTGGAGCAAAAAGCAGGCCTGGCCCGGGAAAAGGCCGGGGAAATAGCCCGGCAGCTGGCCCGCCGGTTCGGCGTAACAAAGGTCTGCCTTTTCGGCTCCCTGGCCACGGATGATTTTGATCAGTTTTCGGACATAGATCTGGCAGTGGCCGGCCTCCCGGAAAGGGAATACCTGAAGGCCTACGGGCTGGCGGAAGAGATAGCCCGCCCTTTTGCGGTGGATCTGGTGCTCCTGGAAAATGCCGTGGAAACATTAAAGGAACGGGTGCAAAAAGAAGGGATCGTCTTATATGACCGCCAGGGAGAGGAAAATAGCCCGCTTAAAACGCCTGATATCGGAAATAAATGAAGACTTGCGGGCAATTGATCAGATTGCCGGTAAAGCCCAGGCTTTATTAGAGGAAGTGAATGCCAGAACCGGTCCCGTGCCCGACCGGGATCTGATGGCCATGGCGGCCTATTTGCATCATTTTTACACCGGTGTGGAATCAATGTTCGAGCGCATTTCGCGCCAGATAGATGGTGGTCCGGTTAAGGCCGGAGACTGGCACCGGGAACTTTTAAGAAGCATGGCCGTAGAACTGGAAGGACTGCGGCCCGGGGTCATATCCCGGGAATTAATGGAAGAGCTGGATGAATACCGCCGCTTCCGCCACCTTTTCCGCCATGCCTATGCCGGTGAGCTGCGCTGGCTGAAAATGTGCCACCTGGCGGAAAATATGGGCGATATCCTGGGTCTTTTAAAGGGCAAAATGGACCAGTTCAAGGCATTTGTCACGGGTGTGATCGAAGAACTGGAAAAGAACATTGAATAATCGCTTTTATACCAGTCGGCCTGTTTTTTACAAAAAGGCATTTACCGGGAAAATATCTCTCGCCCTTGCTTCCAAACCGGGCAGCACCGTGGAAGCGATGAACTCTTCATCCTCTTCCTCGTACACCCCGGTGCGCTGCCAGTCTTTTTCGCCGGGAACAAAGACTTCCACCAGCCGTTCCTGCGGGTCTACAAGCCAGAATTCCCGCACCCCGCTCTTGAAATACTGCCGGCTTTTCCTGCCCCGGTCCCGCCGGATGGTGCCCGGGGAAAGAACCTCCACCACCAGATCCGGGGCGCCGTTGATCCGTGTTTCTTCTATAATGCCCAGCCGCTCATTACTGATAAAAATTATATCAGGCTGGAAAGTGTTCATTTTTAGCGGTTCGTCTAAAACCACATCCAGGGGGGCAATAAAAACTTGCCCGGAGCTGGTTCTCTGGGCATATTGATCAATTATCTTAAAAAGCCTGCCCACCAAAAGCTGATGTCGTGTGCCCGGCGATGGCGCCAGGACCAGTTCCCCCTCGATCAGTTCATAACGGTTGCCATCGCCTATCTTCAAATAGTCGTCGTAAGTATAGAACTTTTTGACTTCTTTAGCGGGCTGAGTCACCATGGGCTATCCCCCCTTTCATCGCAATGCTGCTCCAGTCTTCCTTTATCATTTTCACCCTCGAGGAAGCCGGGGCCGTAACTAACAAATTTAGATCGCCCCGATCTCTTGCAGCGCCTCCACCCCGGCCGGGGGCGGGTCCTGCCAGAGCCAGGCCGTTTTAAGCCAGAGGCCGGGGATAACTTCGGAATGGTAGACTCCTTCGGCACCGGCGGTGTGCAGCCGGTAGCACCCGTCTTCCCCCAGACGGTAAAATTCCGCCTGCTGCCGGTCGGGATCGATCAACCAGTACTCCTTTACCCCCGCCGCCTCGTACTCCACGTACTTTTCGCCACGGTCCCGGGCGAAACTTTCCGGGGAGGTGATCTCCACCACCAGGTCCGGAGCACCGTCGAAATAGGTGGGCTTCAACCGGTGCAACCGCTCCCTGCTGATAAACACGATGTCCGGCTCGCGCCCTCGTTTTTGTGGTGCAGGCAGCTTGATGGTAAAAGGCGCCGGAATTACCTCACCCAACTGCCGCATGAGAACGAAGTTTCCCAGCAAATCCACCAGGAACCTGGCAATTCGCTGGTGCTTTACCGCCGCCGGGGTAAGGACCACCACCTCCCCGTCCACCCACTCCACCCAGATATCCTCGTCCCCCCACGCCAGGAATTCCTCGAAGGTCATGCGACTTAGTGACTTTTCGGATTCACGGTCAACCGCGTAAGCTACGGTGGTCTCCCGCACCGCTTCTTCTTTTTTTTGACAGCTCACGGCCTCACCTCCCGGTCAGCATAACGGGCGGCAGAAATCAGAAGTTTTCCTTAGCAACATTATACCATTCAAATGCTTCTCCTAAAAAGGGTTCATGCCAAAAACCCCCTTCAAGATGTCGATAAACTGTTCCTTTGTCAACCTGGCATAAATCTTTCTCCCCCGCTCCTGCAAATGCACCCACCCTTCATCCGGTGATAGGAAAAGGAACGTTAGTAATTTTTTTAAGGAGCGAATTCTTCTTTCCGGTGGAGAAGCTCTTGTTCCAACACCGCAGCCAGGTAGCGCAGGTAGGAGGCGCCTTGCGCCTGTGCCTCGCGGGACTCCAAAATACATGGATTTTTATATATTCATAAACAAGTAAAACAAGTAAAAAATGAACTATGGTTTTATATTGAAAAAATGCACGTTTATATTTAATTGCTAATAATAAACTAAAGAAAAAGAATACAATTACAAATTCAGTTATATGAGTAACTAAGTATAGCAGAATAACGATTAAGGTAAAAGCTATACTCCTTAATGTAGTTCCGCTTGTTATGCTTCCATCTGGATGGTCATATATTAGTCCATAATACTTTTCTCCTACATGTAGCCTTTTATATAAATTGTAACTAACACTGCCCCCATCAACTTTTTACGATCAGTTGCGCTAGCAACAAGTCCATCTCCCCATCAATATCCACCGACCTCTCCCGGGGCATGATGTAAGCATATGTCCCCGGACCGTACCAGTTATCACACTTGCGGATAAAATCCCAGCGTGCCAGGTAAATGGCGCCGTTGAGACGGTAGTACCTGGGCAACTCCTGGCGGTTGGCCGGAATGCCGGGTCTGAGGAAATCTTTCATACAGCCGTCTACGGGCAGGGTGTTGCACCACCACGGGTGATGGTCGACTTCACAAACGGAAACGATGGCGTCGGCACTGCGTTCGATCAAAAGATCCAGTGCGTTCGTTATATCCTCTGCGGAACGCAGGGGGCTGGTGGGCTGCAGGGTCATTACACAGTCATACTTTTTGCCCCGCTCTTCCAGCCAGGACATGGCGTGGTAGAGCACGTCAATACCCCTGGCGGTATCGGTGGCCAGGTCGGCCGGGCGCATAAAAGGCACGTCTGCCCCGGCCTGCCGGGCAATCCGGGCGATCTCATCCCCGTCGGTGGAAACCAGCAGGTAGTCAAATACGCCGCTTTTTCTGGCCGCTTCTATTGTATGAACGATCAGCGGTTTGCCGGCCAGTAGCCGGATGTTCTTTCCGGGAAGCCCCTTTGAACCTGCTCTGGCCGGAATAAAGCCCAGGACAGATAGACCTTTATACAATTGTTACCCTCCAAAACCCATGGTTTCAAAGAACTTGAGCGTTTGCTGATATTCGTCCCATTGCCCGATGTCAAACCAGCGGCCATGATGCGGGTAAACTCCGATCTTGAATCCCTGGTCCTGCGCGGCATGGATTAACTCCGGCATGTCAATTTTTGTCCCGCCTGGCACCAGGGGCAGCACGGCGGGTTCCAGCACATAAACCCCAGTATTCACCAGGAAGTGAAAATTCGGTTTCTCCTCGATACGGAAACTGTTATCCTCTGTACGCAAAACACCGTAGGGAACCACAAATTCTTTCAACGCTCCCACTATGGTTATAGAATTTTGCTGCTCCCGGTGGTACTGCAACAAATGGGCATAATCCATTTCCACTATAATGTCACAATTGGTTAGCAAAAAAGTATCATCAAGATAGCCATTCAGCAGGGAAAGGGCGCCGGCCGTACCGAGAGGGGAATCTTCCTGGACAAATTCGATATTATACGGACGGGAATCGCCATTGAAGTAAAGGCGGATAATTTCGGCTTTATAACCCAGGCATAAGATAAACCGGCTGAGCCCCTGACGGTGAAATTTTTCCATAATGACCTCGATAATGGGCTTATCCCGTAAGGGAATCATTGGTTTGGGTAGAATCCTGGTAAAAGGGTCCAACCTGGTACCCTGCCCGCCGGCCATAATGACCACTTTTTCCGGGTGGACCTCCTTCCTGGGCAGAAACAGTTCCTGCCACATTATCAGGTCGACGACACGCCCCAGGTTATCCACAAGCGGAACATGGCGAATGCCGTGGTCAATCATTAACTGGCGGGCGTCTTCCGGTGAAGAGCCTGCTGGAAGGACTCTCGGCCGGGGGTTCATTATTCGTTCAACCGGCTCGCGCAGATTGACGCCCTCCAGGAGTGCCCGGCGCACATCACCATCGGTGACCGTGCCCACCAGGCGACCATCCCCGTCCGTTACTAGCAATATTTGCTGGGCGGCACGGTCCATTTTTTCCAGCGCCTGGACGACAGGCAGTTCGGGCGGTACCTGAACCTTCTCCAAAATGTCGCTGCGTTCCACGGGTTGCGCCCCCCAAAAACTCAGATCATTTCCCAGGTAATCACCGTGTCTGCCGGGATATCCACCCTGGCCCGCCGGCCGACAACCACGTCCCACATCTTCGGGGGAATGCCCGTCCCCGGCCTTTTGACGGTCAGTTTGTCCGGGGTGATTATCTCCCCCGCGGCTATATCGACTGCGGCGACCAGGCTGCGCCTGGCCGCGCGCATAACATCCTGCTCGCCGGGGCTTGGGCGCTTGCGTCCGTCTCCTAAGGCCCTCTCCACGTTGCGGATCGAGCGCACCATAGCCGCCAGCTCGTCCGGTTCCAGAGACGCCTTATGATCCGGTCCCTCCATGTTCCGGCTGAGCGTAAAGTGTTTTTCGATCACCCTGGCCCCGAGGGCTACCGCGGCCACCGCCACCTCGGTGCCCGGGGTATGGTCGGAATAACCAACGGGCAATCCAAAAGCCTGACGCAGCGTAACCATAGCCCGCAGGTTGACCTCTTCATAGGAAGCCGGATAGGCCGAAGTGCAGTGCAGGAGTGTAATTTCACGTACACCTGCATCCTGTACCACTTCAACTGCCTCCTCAACTTCGCCCAGCATGGCCATTCCCGTGGAGATTATAAGCGGTTTCCCCCGTGCGGCCACATACCTCAAAAAACGATCGTTAACCAGCTCGCCCGAAGGAATTTTGAATAACGGAACGCCCAGCTCGTCCAGGAAATCCACACTGTAATAATCGTATGGCGTGGATAAAAACATTATCCCCGCCCGGTCGCAGTATGCCTTAAGGGTGCGAAAATCCTCCTTCGAAAGTGCAAGGCGCCGGATCATATCAAGCTGTGTCTCCTGGCCCCCGGGCATGTTGGCCTTCTGGTAGGATGCCTTTTCGGCACTGCCGGTCACTACCTCTTCCGGGACAAAAGTTTGAAACTTTACCGCGTCCGCGCCGGCAACCACTGCCGCGTCAACAAGCCTTTTGGCTGTTTCAAGGTCCCCGTTGTGGTTGACGCCCGCTTCGGCAATGATGAAGACGCCGTTTTTAAGAGCCATAGCAGGCCACCTCTTTCGGGCTTGGAAAGTCAAGTTTTTTCTCAAGCAGCCGCCTGTCCAGGGGTACGGACTCCAGTACGGATACCACCCTTCCGCTCACATTACCATCGCCGTGGGGATCGTAAGGATTTTTTACCTGCCGCACTTGCCGGCGAAATTGTTCGTCATATAGAGCCCTGCGCAGCGCGGCCAGGATATCCTCCTTGCGGCAGGGCACGTCAATTACACTTTCTGCCCTTATCCGCCCCTTTTGCCTGTCACCGATGTTAATGGTTGGGACTTTAAATGAAGGTGCCTCAATGATGCCGCTGGAGGAATTGCCCACCACCGCTGCCGCATGTTTCATTACCCCCAGGTAACCTCGCGACCCCAGGCTTTTGTAAAGCTTGACGTTGGGAAACTCTGCCGCATAAGCCTCCCAGGCTGAGATAATTTTTTGAAAGCCCACTTCTGTCCCCGGGTAAGTGATAATCTGCTGGAAATCCCTAAATTCTCTTAATGCCGAGATAAGGGCATTTACCTGTTCCGTAAGATTATGGTCGACAGTTAAGGTTTCGGGGTGGTAAGTAACCAATAATGTGGGCCCGGCGACATCAATTCCAAACCGCTCCACGATCTCTTCGGGAGTCATCAATTCCCCCAGGAGGATATTCTCCACGCCCGGCGCGCCGACCACATGGATGCGCCAGGCTTCTTCTCCCATCTGTCTTATGCGGCGCGCATATTCGAAGGTACTGGTAAAGTGAAGGTGGGCCATCTTTGTAAGTGCATGCCGCACTTGTTCATCGATTACCCCTTCTGTTGATTCGCCTCCGGCGATGTGGGCAATAGGAATTCGTGCGATCACTGCTGCTGTAGCCGCTGCTAGAAGTTCGTGCCGGTCTCCCAAAACCAGTAATATATCGGGAGCCAGGTAATCAATTGCGGAAGCAATTTCGGCACAAGCACTGGCAACATACTTTGCAATTGCAACCGGCAGGTCCGATTCGGGAAAGCATCTTCGGAGCACAACAGTGCGAAAACCCTCTGGAATTATTTCTTTGATTGTCTCCCCTTTACAAGGACTCACGTGGTCCCCTGCAACTACCAATACAAGATCTAGTGATGAAGAAACCTCAATCCGACGCAGAATCGGTTTAAGCAGGCCAAATTCAGCCCTTGTTGTTGTAAAAGCCATTACTCTTCTCATCGCTTTATCTCAATCACTTCAAACTCATTGCCGGATTACCTGCCACCACGGTCCAGGACTCCACATCGTGCAGCACCACCGCCCCGGCGCCTACCAGGGCACCTTCCCCTACGGTTACGCCCTGGATCACCACGGCACCGGCACCAATATGGGCCAGGCGGTCCACTCTAACCCCGCCACAGAGCACCGCCCCTGGCGCTACGTGCACGTGATCCCCAAGGACGCAGTCGTGCTCGACCACAGCGGCAGAATTGACGATGGTGTTGATACCGATCTTTGCCCCCGCATTAACCACCGCGCCCGGCGCGATTATACAGCCTTCACCGATCACCACATCGGGTGCCACGACTGCCGCCGGGTGTTTAAGCGGCGGGAACTCAAACCCCATGGCGCGGATCCGTTCATACAATTCACACCGCGGCCGGTTATCCCCCGTCCCTCCCAGGCCGAGCGCTGCCAGCCTGACCCCCTGCCTGAACAGGGCGGGTAGAACGCCGTCATCACCCAGGTACTTATAACGGCAAGAAATAGTAGCCGCACCCGCGGCGGGAGCCGTGTACCCTACTACGAAGAAAATGCCGAGCGCCTCGACGATACTGGCAACCACCGCCGCATGTCCGCCCGCCCCGATAATAACTATTGGTTGCTCTTCCACAAGGTTTCACCTTTCCAACAGGACCTGGCATACATACCGAACGTCTTCTTCCGTAAGAAAACTAGCACTCGGCAGATTCAGCCCCCGCCTGTGCAAGGATTCGGCCACGGGACATGTTTTAAGGCCATATCCCGCATACGCCGGCTGCCGGGAAAGAGGTAAAAACAAGGGCCGTACCTGGATGCCTGCCCCTTGCAATCTCCTGGCCAGGGCATACCGATCCTGGCCAAAGTCATTCGGGTTAACCAATATCGAAAACAGCCACCAGCTACTCCGCCCCTCGTGTAACTCCTGCTGCCACCCCAGTCCGGGGACTTTATTTAAAAGCTCCCGGTACAACGACGCATTCCTGCGCTTCGTAGCCAGGAATTGTTCCAGGCGCTCCATTTGTGCCAGGCCCAAAGCCGCCTGGGTGTTGGTTAGTCGAAAATTATATCCGATTTCAAGGTGCTCATACTCCATGACACCGAAGGCCCGCCCCTGGTTGACCAGCAGGCGCGCGCGTGCAGCCAGGTCGGGATCATTTGTTACCAGCATGCCGCCCCCGCCGGTGGTGATCACCTTGTTCCCGTTGAAGCTGAATATACCGATATCTCCAAACGTCCCCACATGTTGCCCGTTATAGGTAGCACCAAGCGCTTCGGCGGCGTCCTCAATCACGTATAAGCCGTGCCTGCGGGCTATGTCCATCAACCGCGACATGTCCGCGGGGTTGCCGTAGAGATGAACGGGTATAACGGCGCGTGTGCGGTCCGTGACCGCCCTTTCAACCTCGTCGGGATCGATATTCCAGGTCAGGGGATCCACGTCCACCACCACGGGAGTCGCGCCTACGTATACCACCGGATTTGCAGTGGCGATAAAGGTAAGTGCCGGTACAATAACTTCGTCTCCCGGGCCGATTCCCAGGAGCCTTAAGGCCAGGTGAATGGCCGCCGTGCCGTTGACCGTGGCCACGGCATACCGGGCACCTACATACCCGGCGAAACGTCCCTCAAATTCGCTGACCAGAGGTCCTATGGACGAAACGTAGCCGCTTTCCAGGGCGCGCAGCACGTACTCTTTTTCCAGTTCACCGATGTTTGGAGCATCCAAGGGGATGCGAATACTAGTCAACCGAGAATTCCCCCTGCCTGTCATACATTGTAAAGGTCCGGTTTGTATAAGTAAAGATTTTCCCTGAACCACTGGATAGTTTCCCGTAACCCCTCTTCAAGGGTGCACCGGGGAGTCCAGCCGGCAAGTTCGTAAGCCCGGCGGTTGTCGCACAGCAGGCGGTTAACCTCACTGGGGGCGGGCCTTAGCCGGGCATCTTCCTGTTCGATGCTTATTTTCCTTCCCATAATATTTTCTATCTGCTCAACCAGATCCTTTATAGATGTTTCTCTCCCGCTACCGATATTCACCACCTGCCCTACCGTTCTTTCGGATAAGCCGACGGCGAGTATTCCCGAAACTGTATCGCGCACATAATTGAAGTCACGGGTAGGGCTGAGGTTGCCCAAGCGGATGGTCCGGTTGCCGGCCAGAACCTGAGTGATTATGGTGGGAATAACGGCACGGGCCGATTGGCGGGGGCCAAAGGTGTTAAAAGGCCGCACGACTACTACCGGCAGGCCAAAGGAGCGGTAAAAACTCAAAGCCAGCTGGTCGGCGGCAATCTTGGTGGCTGCGTAAGGGGATTGGGCCTGCAGGGGGTGTTCTTCGTCAATGGGAACGTAACGAGCCGTACCGTACACCTCGGAAGTGGAGGTATGCACCACCCGTTGAACTCCTTCTTCCCGGGCAGCCTGGAGGATATTATAGGTGCCCTCGACATTTGTTTTGATGTAGGCCAGCGGAGAAATGTACGAATAAGGAATACCGATAAGGGCTGCCAGGTGGAAAATGACCTCAACACCGCGGACGGAATTTCTGACGCTGTCGTAATCGCGAACGTCCCCGGTATAAATTTCGATGTTCTTAAGACACCGCACCGTCTGCAGCCAGCCCCAGTCGTTGCGGGCATTGTAGCGGACAAATGCTCTTACATTATATCCTTGCCTTACTAGTTCTTCCACTAGATGAGAGCCTATGAAACCTGCTGATCCGGTGACTAAAACTGTACTTGTCATTTTTCATGCTCCTAAAGTGTTAGATTAAAAAGTTAAGATCTATAAAAAGCAATATTGTTTATCGCCTACTCCATAACTGGTTACAACCTGATCCAGGGAAACGTCAAAGTTGGGAACTTTGATAATTCCCTGAGCCTCCCAGGCTTCAAACTGCAGGCGGTTATCTCCCCCACCGCCAACGCCCATTGCAGCAAGTACAATCCCCTGCCTCAACACGTCGGATAGAACGTCGTCGTTACCAAGGTATTGGTAATAACAACAAATAATATTTTCACCTGGCGAAGGAGCCTTGTACCCTACGATGACAAAATCAATTATTTCGATAGTACTTGAAAGCATTAAAGCATGATCATACTTCCCTATATTGCGCTACCAAATCCGACAGATATCACCAGCTTAGGTGGGCTTACACCGGAATGCTTCTTCGATTTTTTCTTTGGTAAGATTTCGCTTTATTGCCACAATTACCGGATCGGCATATACGTTGCAGTAAGGCTTTTTTCGGATGTATAGTTCAACAAAGACAACGACGTCCTCTGTGAAAGTTGATTCATTCAGCCGTCTGTAGAGGTACAATTGGACTTGCGAATCATGATTTCCCCACAAAATTTTATTAACCAAAATAGTTGAATCTCCGGTCAGCCTTTGAATAAATTCTGTTAACTCGTTTTTTGCCTAGAATATTCGCCAATTCGCACCAAATTTCCCTCCTGCAAGCGTACGAGGAACACTTTACTACCGGTTGACGCATACGTGGAAGCGGTTGTCGGTGGGACCTACAAGCGTACTAGGAACACTTTACCCTCCGTAGAGGTAATCCGAAGCGTGTTCCAAGGTATCCGCCAGGATCGGCTTTAATTCGTGTTCCAGGATGTCAGCCAGGAGTATGCCGTTTCTCTCTTCCGTTGCCTTTAACAGGCGGGGCAGAAGAAAAGTTATGCTGTCACAGCACAAGCGGAGCACAGGGTTGGAACTTTTGGCGGAAACTATTCTTTCGAGCAAGTCGATTATGGTTGCCATTAAGCCCATGGCCTTTTTTTCCTCGCCAAGGATCAGATATTGCCATGCCGTGGTGCAAGCGTCCAATAAGTCACGTATATGCTGCTTCAGCTCACGCACATTTTTCAAGTGACATTCACCTTTGCTCACATTCAGCCTCTCTTTCCGTAAACCAGGCGGATTTCCTCGTCCCCGTATTCTAAAGCGTTCAGGACAATCAAACATAGTTCGTAAACTTTGGCGTAATACCTTTTCTTTGCCTCCAGAAGAGTGTCCAGATCCTTTTCTTCCCCTTGCACCCCGGAACCGAGGTTGCTGAAGAGAAAACTGTACATACCCGTTTCGGGACACAATACCTGGGCGTAAAAATCGAACCCTGCCAGCTTTTCTTCAGGCTTTTTTATCCGTTCGAGCAGTTTGCGTGCGTCTTTCCCGTCCGCGTCATCCAAAACGCGAATGATGTCACCGCAAAGCTCCTTGATCTGCCCCACCTGTTCCTGGATGTCCTTTTCAATGGCGGCCACCTTTTCCGGAGTAACAACTTCATCCTTGTATTTGCGGTGGATTTCTCTTATCCTTTGTTCAAGCTCACATTTTCCGGTGAGGAAGCGCTCCTTCACTTCTGCCAGCGTTGCGTCCGCTGCCCCCCTTATTGGCAGGCCCAGCCGGCTACAGTTGTAAAACGTAATTTCAGGGTAGCTTTCAATGATCCGCTCGACCGCCGCCCGCATGGCCAGCATGGCCCGCGTGGTATACACGTCCTGCCCGACCTTATTCTTCGTTTTGATGCCGCCACGGGCCTGCAGGGCCTCTTCATCTACCTCGCCAAAGTATATGGCCCCCCGGGCGTACTTCTTTTTGTCGGGATAACAGAAGTCCTGCCCGGTCATGACAATGGGGTTGCAGCCCAGTTTGGCCAGTATGTCGAGCAGCGATATGGAAACCGAAGCACCGGCGGCAATCTTGACAAATGGCTGCCCCAGGCGGCGGTAAATATATTCGTCAAAACTGTGCAGGGCAAAGAAAAACTTTGACTCCCCAAACAAAGGCAGCACTTTGTAGTTGACCATGAGGCTGTAAAAAAGGGCTATCTCCCTGTTATGTTTGTTCCTCTCGAATATTTTCGCCTCGGCGTAACTCCCGTCAATGGCCCCCACCGCGTGGCCCTTAATGCCGTGATGCTCCAGTATCGAAAAGGCGCTCCCCACGGGGACGATCAGGGCCCGGCCGCCCATTTCCCGCAAAACGTCAATATCATATTCCAGAGAAGGGCCGGCCCCCACCAGCACAGCGGGCGTCCCGGCAAGCTCCCCCGCGAACTTTTCCACCGGCACGCTACCCGCCACCTGCTTTAAGTTCAAGATATAGTTCTGAAACCACTGCCTGTCATGGGCGAGGGTGGTGACTACGGAAACAAGGACAAAGTTGATCTTCTCTTTGATAGCCTGCTTGAGCTTTTGAATCTGTTCTCTAAAAGGATAAACATATCCGGCCAGCGGGCAGAAGGAAAAGTTTATACTCTGCTCCTGTTTTATTACTTCCGATAGGAGCTTTTCAATTTCCTCCTGGCGGTCGTCCTGGATGAAATAGACGCTGCATTTTTCCACCTGCGAGAGGTCGAAGAAATGGAGAAGGTAATAAAAAACCTCTTCGTCCGGCTCCACGATCACCATGGCCGGTAATTGCTCATCCTGCAAAAGGGCATCCAGTTCGTACCCCAAACCCATGCCGAAAAGAACGATAAACTTTTTCCCGGCGATGGCGCGCCGCGTCTCTTTCACCCAGAAAGAGCACTGTTCAGCAACGTCATAATTGCTGTAAAGGGGATACTGCACGCCGCCGACGGCTTTGATCAGATTGTACTCCCCCCGGTTGTTGCGGACAAGAAAGGTGTTCCGCGGCTCGACTTTCTTCATCTTCCGGTAAAGAGCCTGGTTGTACCTCTTCAGCCAGGCGAGGTTCTTCCTGAAAAGACCTGCGCCCACCTTCGCACACCCCGCTTTTTAAAAAAGCCAGCCCCTTGGAGGAGCTGGCTTTCTGGGACTCCTTTAAAGGCGTACACTAAACGCTACCGCAGGAGCTGCAGTACCATCTGCGGCTGCTGGTTGGCCTGGGCCAGCATGGCCGTCGCCGCCTGCTGGAGGATGGAGAGCTTGGTGTACTCCATCATCTCCTTGGCCATATCCACATCCCGGATGCGGGACTCGGAAGCAGTGAGGTTTTCGGCTGCCGTGCCCAGGTTATTGATGGTGTGCTCGAGCCTGTTCTGGATGGCGCCCAGCTTGGAGCGCTCGGTGGAAACTTTTTCGATAGCGTTATTAATTGTAGAAACAACCGCGTTGGCCCCGTACTTGTCGGTAACTTTAACCGCGTTCCCGCTGCTGTCCTTTATCCCCAGCGCCTCGGCCCGCATGTCGTTGATGCCGATAAGCATGTTCTGGCCTGAATTGGCACCGATCTGGGTGATGATGGCCTTCGAGGTGTCGGTGCTGGCGGCTACATGTTTATTAAGAATGATCGTAAAGCTGTCGCCGGATTTGAACTTGGCGAAATCGTCGATCTTGAACGTAACAGCAGCCCCAGAGGCTATTTCACCAGCGGCAAAGGTAAACGTTTTGTTAGTAGTTGACACAGTAATATTGGCTGAAGCAATTTTCTCACCAAGAGAATTTCTGAACTCATAAGCCGCTTCACCATTCGTTGCCTCGCTGATGCGGGTAATGGTGATGGCTCCGTTCACGATACCCTTATTCGCAATGTTGGTGGCCCCGGAGGCGGTTACACTTAGAGACGCCGCGCTGTTGGCCTGGATGGAATAGGTCCCCTTCTTTTCCGCAACAACACCCACGACTTGGCCATTCAATAGCTTCTTGGTGTTAAATTCGGTGGTGTTGGCAATGCGGTCGATTTCGTTGGCGAGCTGATTGATCTCGTCCTGGATAGCCTGGCGGTCGGCATCTGTGTTGGTGTCGTTTGCGGCCTGTACGGCCAGCTCGCGCATGCGCTGCAGGATGGAGTGCGTCTCGTTCAGTGCTCCTTCAGCCGTCTGGATCAGGGAAATGGTGTCCTGGGCGTTCCTCGACGCCTGGTTCAGGCCCCGGATCTGGCCACGCATTTTCTCGCTTATGGCCAGGCCCGCGGCGTCATCTCCGGCGCGCACGATGCGCAGGCCCGAGGAGAGCTTCTCCAGCGACTTGTTGGCCAAAACGTTATTGGCCGAAAGTTGCCTGTACGTATTCAGCGCCGCAATGTTGTGGTTGATGATCATCCTTCTCATTCCTCCCTGAATTTTTACTCGCCGCCTTCCCTGGCGGCGGCTTTTGGGGCAGGGTACTTTTTGGCCGGCCGAAAAGTTCTGCCTCCTGCTTATTACTTCGTCAGTTCGGGGATGAGGTTTAGGGGGACCACTAAAGAAAAGAGGCCGTTTACGATCTTTTAACCTGGCCTTTGATTTCCTTCAATATTTTCGCTGAAGTCGTCGCCGCCCGGTTTTCCTCCTGGACGGTTCGGTAGATTTCCTCGCGGTAGACGGCCACCTCCGGCGGCGCCTCGATGCCCAGGCGCACGAAGTCGCCGGTGACCTCCACCACCACGACACGGATGTCCCGGCCGATGACCAGGGACTGGCCTTTTTTCCTGGTGAGTACCAGCATTTACTTCTCCTCCCCGGCGGGGTCTGCCCCTTCACCCGTCCCCCCGGAATCGCCCGGCGGGGATTCGGGCCCAGTTCCGGAAAGGCACCGGGGCAGGGGGTCTTGCTGGGACCCGGAGCGGTTGGGGGAGGCCGGCTGGGGCTGGGAACGGGAATGAGCCGGCGGGCAAGGTTCGCCGGCTGGCCTGGTTTCGGGCCCGGCCGGGTCCTGGTTTTCCGACCGGTGCCCGCTCAGCGGGTGCCTGATGGAGTATCGCTCGTCCACCAGCACCAACTGACGGGCCGTGCCAGTGGCCGCGTTCACCACCACCGGGGCCAGGAGGTTGACGGTGGCATGAGCCAGGCCACGGCTTGCGTTGACAATGCAAAATACGGCCACCTGATCCGGGGAGTTCACGCCCAGGGCCCTTGCCTCTTCGTCGGGCAGGTCAAACTCGTAGTCAGGGAAAAAGAAAAAGGGGTTCACCAGGATGAAGCCGGTGTTTTCATCCTGCAGGGACTGCAAAAAGAAAAAGGGCGAATCTTCCGCCGCGGCCACCAGTTCGAATTCGGTCAAATCCGCGGGCAGGCCCGGCAGCCCGGCGGGAAAAATGATGGTTTTGCCCCGATCATAAGACAATGCAATTCCTCCATTCACACAAAAACCTGCCTGTACGGCAGGGGTCAGGGTAACTCACTTACCTGCCACCCGGGCACAAAAGGGTTCACAAAAGTAACACCCTCTATTGTGGTGCCGGATGAGAAGTCTTCACTGAGCACCAGAGATAACTGGTTCAGCCTGGCCGCAGCCCAGATCTGGGCGTCCCAGTATGAAAACTTGTGTTCACGGACGCCGCGAACCGCCTCCAGTACAATCATTCCGGTAAGGTCAAAAACGATCCACGAGCGTAGGTAATGCTCGACGCTCTTCTGGACAGCGTCAAAATCGAGGGGTTCGGCAATCTTCCGGGTAACCGCCACGACAAACTCCGCCAGAACCTGAACTGTCAGTGCTCCGGTGCGGGAGAAAGCAAGCCGGTCAAGGATTTCGATGGATACTTGCTGCTTACGGGGATTTGCCGAATCGTAGGCGTAAACCAGGATGTTGGTATCCACAAGCACTTTAGCGCTCATAAAGCTCCTCCCGCCGCCATTGCCGGCCCTTTTCCTGGTCCCCTTTTTTTACCCGGCTTAAAATGAACTCTTTTTCTCGCTCCCAGGCCGAGATATCTTTCCGGATTAACGGACCAGTGGCGAGGTGGGCTTCGATGGCGCGCCGGATTAATTCCGCTTCTGTTACGCCCAGTTCGCAGGCCCTTTTTTTCAGCAAGGCGTTGTGGTGGGGCTTGATATATACCTGCTTCCGGATCAATTCGAAACACCTCAAAAAACTTATTATGTACATCATTATATACATTGCCCCTAAAAGATCAAGCCTTTCGGAGCCGAAATTTTATTTTGGAAGCCGGCGACGTCTCAAGTCTTATTAAGTTTTTGCCCCGGGTTCCGATAATATTGTGTAGAAACTTTATGTTAGAAGGTGATCGGAATGACTTCCATCCTATCCGCCACTTCCAGCCTGCGCATCGGCGGGCTGGCGTCGGGCATCGACACCGATTCCATCATCAAGGAACTGATGAAGGCGCAGAGGATACCCCTGGACCGGTTGAACCAGGACAAGCAGATCCTCCAGTGGCAGCAGGAGGACTACCGGGCAATCTACGACAGCCTGCGCGCCTTCCGGGACAAGGTTTTCAACATGAAGCTGCAGGCCACCTACATGGCCAAAACGGCCACCTCTTCCAACGAGGCCGCGGTGAGCGCAACGGCCGGCAGCAGCGCCGTGCCGGGGATGTATACCGTGACGGTGACGCAGCTAGCCCAGGGGGTGTCCAAGGGTAGCCAGGACACCCTGCCGGACGAGGCAAATGCCGACGGGTCCACCATGAGTTTAAAACAGCAGTTCGGGCTGGGCTACGATACCCTCGCTTTTACCCTGGAAGGAGCAAACGGTATTAAGAAATTTTCTTTTGATACCAACACGGCCAACATTTACACCGTCGTCTCGGAAATAAACGCCGCCAATTTAGGCATCACCGCCAGCTACGACGCCACTTTAAACCGCTTTTTCCTCACCACTACCTCCACAGGAGCGGCGGCAAAGATAATAGTAACTAATGATTCAAACAATTTCCTCTCAAATAACGCCGGGGATGGAAACAATACCCTAAAGCTTTTGCTTAAAGGAGACGGAACCGCCTACACCGGTCAGGACGCCGTGTTTAACTTCGGCGACGCTACGGGCTTAAAGAGCGCTACCAATACGGTTACCATAAACGGCATTACCCTCACCCTGAAACAGGGCGGGGGGGCTTCCACCACCATCACCGTCTCCAACGACACCGATGCCGTCTTCAACGCCATCAAGGACTTCGTCGACGCCTACAACGAAATCATAGACAAGATCAACGGCAAGCTCACGGAGCCCCGCTACCGGGACTACCTGCCGCTCACCGACGAGCAGCGGGAACAGCTTTCCGACGAGCAGGAAAAGCAGTGGGAGGAGAAGGCCAGGAGCGGTCTCCTGCGCGGCGACAGCCTCCTGGAGAGCGTGGTTTCCAGGATGCGCGCCACCATGTCCGCCGTGGTACCGGGGCTGACCGGTGGCCAGGGGTACAAAACGCTGGCCCAGATAGGCATCACCACCCTTTCCTACGAGGAAAGGGGGAAGCTCTACATTGACGAAGCCAAGCTGAAAGACGCCCTGCAGAAAGACCCGGACGGGGTGATGAATTTATTTACAAAGAGTGCGGAGAACTATGCGGAAAAAGGCATCGCCATGCGGCTTTACGACGACATTAACAGCGCCATGGCCCTGATTTCCGCCCGGGCCGGTACCAGCAGCTCCTACAGCACCGCGGACAACAGCGCCATCGGCAGGCAGATAGCCGCCATGAACGAACGCATCAGCACCCTGGAGGAGCGCCTGCAGCAAATGGAGGACCGCTACTGGCGGCAGTTCACCGCCATGGAGCAGGCCATCCAGCAGATGAACGCCCAGAGTGCCTGGCTGGCCCAGCAGCTCGGCATGGGCCAGGCCCGTTAAGGGCCGTTTCCCGCAGGACCGCAGGGGACAGGTATTCAAGCAAACCGTGATGACAGGAATGCGGTGCTGTAGAATCGGACTCGTGTTTTAGTGAGTGCTGGGCCGCATCCAACCGGGTTCGCTGAATACTTACGCAGGAAAAGCCGGGAAAAACGGGTAAAAACGCACCGCGGGTGCCGCCGGCAAAGAGCTTCCCCGGTGCGGTTATCAGGTGAAAACACCGGTGCGAAAGCCGGAACGGTTGAAATCCGGCAAAAGGAAACGCATATCCCGAAGAGGTGAGTTTTAATGATGCAGGCAGCCCCCAATCCCTACCGGCAGTACGTGGAGAACGCCGTGCTCACCGCCGACCCGGGGCGGCTGACGCTCATGCTTTACACCGGCGCGGTCAAATTCATCCGCCAGGCCAGGGACTGCCTGGCCGCCCGGGACATCCCCGGCGCGCACCGGGCATGCTTACGCGCCCAGGACATCATCGTCTACCTCCTGGAAACCGTCAACCGGGAGATGGAAATCGGCAAAAACCTTTCCGCCCTCTACGATTACATATACCGGCGCCTGGTGGAGGCAAACGTGAAAAAGGACGCGGCCGTCTTGGACGAAGTGGCCGGGCTGCTGGAAGACCTGGCCGGCACCTGGGAACGGGCCTTTAAACTGAAAGGGGAGCAGGCGGTGGGAGGCTGATTGTGTATAAACCTCTGAGTGTAATTGTTCAGTAAAACCGCTACCATCGGCACCATAGCGGGGTCACTGAACATTTACCACTGAGTTATCCCCAGTTTTGAGAGCATGATTTAACTCGAAAGTAAGCGACTTGAGCCAGGCGGACGACCAAAAGGATGATTCCACAATGCCCCCACAAAATCAAGACGAAAAAAAATTCAGGCTCCTGCAGGAAATGCGGGGTGAAGTGCTGGCCTTAAAGGCGGTGCTCGAGCGCCTGTGCACACTTCAGGATGGGCCGGCGACGGAGGAATCACTGGGTGCTGTTTCCCGGCACCTTGCCGCCATTGAAGAGATAAGGGCAGGAATTGATGAGCTGGACAGGGCGGGGGGCTCAGGCGCGGGCGGGCCGGAAATCTCCGCCCTGCTCCTTCAAATAGACGAGTTCCACCGGCAGAACCTCCGGCTTGCCGCAAAGGTTAAAGAACGCCTGGCCGCTGCCCTGGCCAACCTCCGCAGGGCCGGGCAGGCCAGGGCCTACATGAAGAAAAACGGCGCCGCCGGAAGTTATTTTGTAGACCGGCGGGGGTAAAAAAGGAAAAAAGGGTGTGATATACTATAGCCACAGAAACCACATGGGGGATGTGTTATTATGCCTTCTGCCACAAAAGCAAGCCGGAGGTATACCTACGCCGATTATTTAAAGTGGCCCGGGGATGAACGTTGGGAACTCATTGACGGGCAGCCTTACGACATGACCCCTTCCCCGTCAACTGTTCACCAAAAAGTCGTGGGGCGCTTTTACGCCCGTTTGGAGAGGCTTCTGTCCGGCACACCTTGCGAGCCGTTTGTCGCGCCTACCGACGTCGTGCTTTCGGAATACGACGTGGTGCAGCCTGATGTACTGGTGGTATGCGAACAGGCCAGGGTTACAGAGGCCAATATCCAGGGGCCGCCCGAGGTAATCGTCGAGGTGCTCTCCACCCACAGCGCCCTCAGGGATAAACGGGAAAAAAAGGCACTGTACGAGCGTTTTGGCGTCAAGGAATACCTCATTGTTGATCCCCTGGACGGGTATGTTGAGCGCTATTACCTGGGGGAAGACGGTACCTATGGGAAGCCTGAAATTTTCGGCCCCCAGGACACTTTACCCCTTAAAGCCATCCAGGGCATCGAAATTCCCCTCCGGGAAATATTTCAGGCAGCGAAACCGGTGGAAAAAAAAGACAATGAGTAATTTTTTAAAGGTACCGGTCCAGAAGAAGGCCGATAGTTTTGTAGGGTTCCCGGGCCGCCTCCAGCACGACATGCCCGGGTACTTCCCCTTTTACCTCCCCCGTTTGACGGTCGGCCACCTCCACCCTTATCCGGTCCTCCTCTTCCCGTACCAGAAACTCCAGGGGCTGGTTGTAGGCCTCTGCCGCCTGGTTCAGCCGGCCCACTGCGGCTACCAGTTCCTCCCGGCTGAAGCCCCCTTCTTCCGGTGTAGGCGCACCCTGGGGAAAGACATCCTCCCGCTTTACCGCCGCCGGGGGCTCAATCCGCCGCAGCGGCGCCACCTCTTGAGACGCCAAAGACTGCAAACCACCGGCACCTACTTTCATCATCAGCACCCCATTCCCAACATTTGGACTATCTAAGTTATCACCACTTTCCAGCTACCCTGTTCTGGCTCCCGCAGTCCCCTATTATATTTCACGGCCTACACCAGCCTGGCAATCTCCCCCGCCACTTCCCCCAGGGGTACCACCTTCTGGGCTGCCCCCATCTCGATGGCCGCTTTGGGCATGCCGAAGACCACGCACGTGGATTCGTCCTGGACGATGGTGGGGCCGCCTTTTTCCCTGATGGCGGCCATGCCCCTGGCACCGTCCCGGCCCATGCCCGTGAGGAGCACCCCCATGACCCGGGCTCCAAAAACCTCCGCCGCCGAGAGCATCACCCCGTCCACCGAGGGGCGGAACCCCCCGGGAGGCACGGGCCCGCTGCCGGCGTCCAGGTGGACGGTGACGTGGCCGGGCTGCCCGCGAAAGGTGAGGTCGAAACCGGCCGGGGCCACCAGCACCCGGCCCGGGACGACGGGATCACCCTCTTCTGCGTGTTTTACCGGCAGGCGGCTGCGCCGGTTCAGGTGTTCGGCCAGGGAACCGGAAAAGCCCACCGGCAGGTGCTGCACCAGCACCACGGCGGCGGGAAAATCTTCCGGCAGGGCGGGAATAATCACCTGCAGCGCGGCCGGGCCGCCGGTGGAAGAGCCTATTACGACCAGGTCGATACGGGCGGAGCGTTTTGGCACCAGCACCAGCCGGGGCACAGCACCACCTGCCGTGGTATCCCGGTCCGCCTTCGCGCTGCCGGCGTCAGCGGCCCTGCCGGCCGTGCCGGCGGGAGCCCCGGACGGTGAACGGCCTGCGGGATGCAAGGAAAGGATTTTATCCCGGGCAGGCGGCGTGCTGGAGCGGGGTGTACCGGCATACCGTTCCGGAACGGAGCCCGTGCCTGCCGGGATAACCGGAGGCACCTCTTTCCTGCCGGAAACGCCGGCCGGTTTGCCCGGCTGGCCGGGAGGCGTCCGGGCATCCTCCGGCCTTTTTCCCCGGGGGGACGGCAGTGAAGGCCCGGCCTTTCCGGCGGGAAACGGGTGAAATGCCATGCCCACCCCGGGGCGTAGCAGCTTGCTTGCGGCCACTGTGGCGGCGGCGCGCAGTTTTTCCACCAGCTCGTCGACCATGGCGTCCAGCCGGCCCGGGCCGGAGGGTTTGGCCACAAAATCCACCGCTCCCAGGGACAGTGCCCGCATGGTGGCCCGGGCGCCGGCGGTGGTGTGGGAACTGAGCATGACCACCGGGACGGGGCATTCCTTCATCACCCTTCGCAGCACCCCCAGGCCGTCCAGTACCGGCATATCCAGGTCCAGGGAAACCACGTCGGGTTTCAGGGCGCAGATCTTGGCCACCGCCTCTTCACCGTCCGCCGCGGTATCAATTACATTATACCCCCGGCTTTCCAGCAGGCGGGTAATTAAACGGCGCATTAAGGCCGAGTCGTCCACTACCAGCACGCGAATCGCCGCCACCTTGAAAACCCCTTTTCGTTCAATTAATGGTTATAAAATAATTCTACCCCGCCCTGTTCACCTCATAGATAATTTCTTCCACGCCGGCGTCCTTGACAATACCCCGGGCGTCCACAATCAGGGCCACCTTGCCGTCGCCCAGGATGGTGGCTCCCGAAAGGCCGGGAACCTGTCCCAGGTAACCGCCCAGGGATTTGATCACGATTTCCTGCTCGCCAATGAGCCGGTCCACCACTACGCCCACCTTTTTATCCCCGGAGCCCAGGATAACCACCGAAAGCTTGCCTTCCTCCTTGCTTTTCTCCCGGAAGAGGTGGGCCAGCCGTACCAGGGGCAGCACCTGGCCGCGCACCACAATGACTTCGGCGTGGCGCACGCGCCGGATTTCCCCGGGTTTCAGCGTCAGGGTTTCCAGCACATTGGTCAATGGGAAGGCGTAAACGTGATCCCCCAGGGTCACCATCAGCGCCCGGATGATGGCCAGGGTCAGGGGCAGCTTGATGGTGAAGGTGGTGCCCCTGCCAGGGACGGTGGTAAATTCCACCGAACCGTTGATCTGTTCGATCTGGTTGCGCACGATATCCATGCCCACTCCCCGGCCGGAGACGTCGCTTACGGTGCCGGCGGTGGAAAAGCCGGGGGTGAAGATCAGGTCCAGAATTTCCCTCTCGGAAGCCCGGGCGGCCTGTTCCGGGGTCATCAATCCCTTCTCTATTGCCTTCTGCCGCATTTTATCCGGGTCCATTCCCCGCCCGTCGTCAGATAAAGTAATCACGATGTGGCTCTCCACATAGGCCGCCTTCAAGAGCAGCCGGCCGGTGCGGGGTTTGCCCAGGCGTACCCTTTCTTCAGGGGGTTCAATACCGTGGTCCACGGCGTTGCGCAAAAGGTGGATCAGGGGGTCGCCGATGACCTCGATTACGTTGCGGTCAAGTTCCGTTTCCCGGCCCTCGATGATAAAGTCGATTTCCTTGCCCATCTTATGGGCCAGGTCCCGTACCATCCGGGGCAGGCGGTTGAACACATGGGCCACGGGCAGCATGCGCGCCTTCATGATTTCTTCCTGCAGGTCGCTGGTCACCTGTCCCAGGTGGTTGGAGATTTCCACTATATTTTCCACCAGGTCGTCGGATCCGTAGCGGCTTTCGAAAACCTCCACGAACCGGTCCAGGCGGGTGCGGTCGATTACCAGTTCCCCCACCAGGTTCATCAGGGTGTCCAGCTTCTGCACGTCCACCCGCACGGTTTTTACATTGCCCTTACCCGGTGGTGCTGGTTCCTTTTTGTCCGCCTGCCTGGCGGCATCCGGGGCCGGGGTTTTTTCTCCCGACCGCAGCTTGACCGGGCGGACCTCCACGCTGCTCACCTCGGCGATGGAAAAAACCAGGTCGTGTACCTGCCCGGCATCCTCCTTGGTCAGCAGCACCACGGTGAACCCGTGCTCGTAGTTACCTTCCTGCAGATCCTCCGCCGGGGGGACGCTTTTGATAATTTCGCCTATTTGCTGCAAAGTCTCAAAGATTAAAAATGCCCTTACCCCTTTCATCTGGCAGCCCCGGTCGATGCCGATGTCCACCTGGTAGGCCTGGAAGCCCCGCACTTCCGCTTCCCGCACCACCTCTTCCTCCGCATCTTCCAGTTCCAGGGTGAGGCGGTAGGTCTGGTACCCGTTAGAAGTACCGGTGGTGGAAAGTCCGGCGGCCTGGCCTGCCGGCAGCAACCGGCCGGACCCGGTGTCCCGGGCCGGGGTGGGCAGATCCACGGGCTCCCGCGAATCACTCATCCCCTCCGGGGCCGGCACAGTCACGCCACCTGCCGGGGCACCACCCGGTCCTCCCGCCCCGCAGGCCGGCTGGCAGGCGCGCAGTTTCTCAATTACCGCTGAAACGTCCACGTCACCGGCTGAGCCGGTGATTTCGTCTTTTAAAAGTTTCAGGGTGTCCAGGGCTTCAAAAAGGACATCCACCAGGGTCCCGGAAACCTCCATTTCCCCCTGGCGCAGGCGGTCGAAGAGATTTTCGATTTCGTGGGTCAGGGTGGACATTTTCTCGTAACCCATGACGGCCGAGGAGCCCTTGATGGTGTGGGCGGCCCGGAAGATTTCCTGGATTACCTCGGGGCTGCCCCCTTCCCGTTCAAGGATTAAAACGTTGTCGTTGATGACCTGGAGCTTTTCTTCCAGTTCTTCTAAAAAGACGGCCACTTCTTCTTCCGTAAACATTCACTCACCATCCTTTGCTTGAACCTGCTCTCGCAAGCCCGAACCTATGAGGCAGCCCTTTCTTCCGCCTGTTCTGCAAGCTCCTGTAAAGCCTCTTTTTCTTCCCGGCGGAAAATCCGGGTGGTATCCAGGAGAATAATCAGCCGATCATCAACCAGGGCAATGCCCTGTAAATAGGCGGCGGAAACCCCTGCCACCATGGCCGGTGGGGGCTGGATGCTCTCCCGGGGCAGGCGTAATACTTCCGAAACCCCGTCCACCATCATCCCGGCGGTGGTTCCTCCAACCTCCACGATCACTATGCGGGTGTTTCCCGTTACATTAATGGGGGCCAACCCCAAACGGCGGGCCAGGTCGATTACGGGTATTACCCGCCCCCGCAGGTTGATCACGCCTTCCACAAAGTCCGGAGCACCGGGGATGGCCGTAATGTCCGAAGCCCGGATAATTTCCAGAACGTGGCCGATATCCACACCGTAGGTTTGCTCTTTTAAATGAAAAACCACCAACTGCAATTCGCCCTGCTGCTCGCCAGCCATGGGAACCTCTCCTTTTACTGCGGTTTGATAGATCAAAGGTGCCGGGCGCGTTTTCAAACCGGCACCAGGTATGGCGGCATACCGGAACAAAGATTACTCTTCGTATCTTTCCTCCCGCTCCTGCCGGGCTTCCGGCTTGAGGAAGGCAGTCAGCCGCTCGCGAATAAGAATGGGGTTGTACCCGGCCTGGAGGGAAACGATACCTTCCAGCATCAACTGGCGCAGGAGCATTTCCTTCTTGCTCAGGTTTTGCAGCTTGGCTGCCAGGGGCAGCCAGAAAACGTTGGCGCTGGCCACGCCGTAAAGGGTGGCGATGAAAGCCATGCCGATGGCTGGCCCCAGGGTTTCCGGTGACTCTATGGAACTGAGCACGTGCACCAGGCCCATGACCGTACCGATGATGCCCATGGTGGGGGCGTAGCCACCCGCCGCCTCAAAGATCCCCGCCCCCACCTGGTGGCGCTCTTGAATAGCGTAAAGCTCCGCCTCCAGGATATTGCGTACCAGGTCAGGGTCGGTGCCGTCCACAACAAGCTGGATGCCCTTGCGCATGAAGGGGTCGTCTATTTCGCCCAGGCGGTTTTCCAGGTAGAGCAGCCCTTCCCGCCGGGCTTCGTCGGCCAGGCTGACAATGAGCTCGATGGTGTCGGTGGGTTCGGGAATGGTGCGAAAAAGCCCCACCCGGAGGAGCCGGGGAACCTGTTTTAAGTCGCTTAAAGGAAAACTGAAAACGGTGGCACCTATTGTACCTCCGAAAACTATCAACGCGGCCGTAGGCTGCAGCAGCGCGCCGGCATGTCCACCCTCCAGCACAAAACCGCCCACCAGGGCCACCACCGCGATTACAAAACCAAATACGGCAAGGTCCATCAGTCATCCCTTTCCTGTGATTTAATCCCGGGGTGCCGGCGGCAAGGATTCCGGCTCCGCCCCTTTGTACTTGCTGCGCAGGATAACCAGGTCAACCCGGCGGTTCATCTGCCGGTGGGCTTCCGAATCGTTCGGTACCCGGGGGCGGTATTCACCGTATCCCACCGCCGAAAGGCGCTGGGGCGGAAAGTTGGCCGTATGGATCAGTTCCTGCACCACCGCTGTAGCCCGCGCCGTTGACAGTTCCCAGTTGGAAGGGTATCGTTCCGTGTGAATGGGGAGATTGTCGGTGTGCCCTTCAACGCGTATGTAGTTGGGTGTTTTCAGCAGCACGGGGGCCACTGCGGCGATAATCTCCCTGGCCCGGGGAGTAAGCTCCGCCGAGCCCAGTTTAAAAAGAACCTCTTCCTGGAAGCTGAGCACAATGCCCCGCTCTTCGCTGATGGCCGAAACCCTGGCTGCCAGGCCCTGTTTTTGAATCTGCTGCAACAGCTCCTGGCGGATATTCTCCATTTCCGCCTTATCTGCCACATCCTGCGGTGTTTCCACCTGTGTACCGCTGATGCCCGGGACCACCGAAGGCCCCAGGTTTTCCAGGATAACCCCGCCGCCGCCCATGGCCTTACTTAATGATTCGGCCAGCATGCGGAATTTCTTGATATCAACCTGGCTCAACGAGTACATGACAATAAAGAAGATAAGCAGCAGGGTAATCATGTCGGCATAGGTGATCAACCAGCGTTCCATGCTCCCGTAACTGGACTTTTTGCTCTCTCTTTTCACAATAAACTGCACTCCTTTTCTAAAGGACGCCCATACCCATTATTCGCCTCCAATGGAAGACTTCCTTCCCCATGAGGGGTTAAATTTCGCCGGGTTCTCAGCGGCAGTGACAGGCTGCCCCGGACTTAATCCGCTCCCACCAGGAGCGGTTTTGCCTGTACCACTCTACTGTTGCCTCCAGCCCCTCCTCGAAGGTGTGCCGGGGCCGCCAGCCCAGCTCCCGGGTAATCTTCGAGGGGTCGATGGCGTAGCGGCGGTCGTGGCCGGGCCGGTCTTTGACAAATCGAATAAGGCTTTCCGGCTTCCCCAGGAGTTTTAAGATCATCCGTACCACTTCCAGGTTGGTGCGCTCCCCGTGGCCGCCGATGTTGTAGATCTCCCCGGGCCTCCCCCGGAAGAGAACCAGTTCCAGCGCCCGGCAGTGGTCATCCACGTGCAGCCAGTCACGCACGTTCAAGCCGTCGCCATACACGGGCAGAGGTTTATCCTCCAGGGCGCTGGTGATCATGAGGGGGATGAGCTTTTCCGGAAACTGGTAGGGACCGTAGTTGTTGGAGCAGCGGGTGATGACCACCGGCAGGCCGTGGGTGCGGTGATAGGCCAGGGCCAGAAGGTCGGCGGCGGCCTTGCTGGCGGAGTAGGGGCTGGAAGGCTTCAATGGGCTCTCCTCGGTAAAGCGCCCCTCCGGCCCCAGGGAGCCGTAAACCTCATCGGTGGAGACCTGGACGAAGATCACGGGCCTTTCTGCCCCGGCCGCCGCCCGCCCTTCGAACCTCTTCTTCCAGTATTCCGCGGACGCGTCCAGCAGCACCTGGGTGCCCCGCACGTTGGTCTCGACGAAGGGCGAGGCGTCCACGATGCTGCGGTCCACGTGGGACTCGGCGGCAAAGTTGATCACCGCGTCCACGCCGCGGGAAAAAATCTCCCCCACCAGGCGGCGATCACAGATGTCACCGTGGATGAACGCATGGCGGGGGTGATCCGCAAGATCGGCCAGGTTTTCCAGGTTGCCCGCATAGGTGAGCTTATCCAGGTTGATGACCGAAACTCCGGGGCGGGCCGCAAGGATATAGCGGATGAAGTTGGAGCCGATGAATCCGGCTCCGCCGGTAACCAGCAGTATCATTGATCACATTGCTCCTTTTAAGTTATTTTTTGTCTTTCCGATAGGTACCTTTCCAGGGCGTCTGCCCACGGCGGGAGCAGGTAACCGATGGTTTCCTTCAAGGGGAACGGGTCCAGCACCGAATAGAGCGGTCTCTGGGCCGGGCGGGGAAACTCCGCCGTGGAGCAGGGAGCCAGTTCCACCTCCAGGCCGGCCAGTTTGAATATTACCGCCGCAAATTCGTACCAGGTGGTGCTGCCGCTGTTGGTGACGTGGTAGGTACCGTACCGGTCGCTTTCCACCAGGTCCGCAATGGCCCGGGCCAGATCTACCGTATAGGTGGGGCAGCCCCGCTGGTCGTTGACCACCCGGGCAGCGCTCCTTTCCCGGCCGATCCGGAGCATGGTCTCCACGAAGTTCCTGCCCCCGGGGCCGAAGAGCCAACTGGTGCGCACGATGAAGTGGCGGCCGCCGGCCTCCGCCACCGCCCGCTCGCCCCAGAGCTTGCTTTTACCGTAAACGTTCAGGGGATTCGGGGGGTCGTATACACCGTAGGGTTCGCCCTTTTCGCCGTCAAAAATGTAGTCGGTGCTCACATGCACCAGCACGGCATCCACTTCCCGGCAGGCCAGGGCGAGATTTTTAGGCCCCAGGCCGTTGACCAGGTATGTCTGCTCGTGGTTGACTTCCGCGCCGTCCACGTCGGTGCAGGCGGCGCAGTTGACCACCACCCGGGGCCGCAGCCGCCACAGGGCGGACCGCACCGCCGCCGGATCGGTGATGTCCAGTTCCCGGCGGGAAAGGGACAGCACTTCTTCCCCGCGCCGCCCGAACTCCGCGGTCACCGCCCGGCCCAGCATGCCGGCGGCGCCGGTGACCAGCACCCGCCTAACCATGCCGCACCTCCCAGGAATAGGGAATGGAGGGGTCGTTGTAGGGCAGCCGGTATTCGTCGGGCTTTTCGTAGTTGTACAGTTCCGTGGGGAAGTTGACGATTAAGGCCGTCCGGTTGCCCTCGGCGGTAAAACCGTGATAAACCCCCGGCGGGATTTTCAAAAGGCAGGGGTTGAGGTAGCCCAGGTGGAACACGTTGACCATCCCTTTTGTGGGACTGTCCTCCCGCTGGTCGTAGAGTACCACTTTGGCCATGCCCCCCACACAGACAAAGTGGTCCCACTGGATTTTGTGGTAGTGCCAGGCCTTGATCACCCCCGGGTAGCAGGCGGTGATGTAGGCCTGGCCGAACTTCATGAACTCCGGCCAGTCGGAGCGCAGCATCTCCATCAAAAAGCCGCGCTCATCGGGGATCAGGCGCAGCTTCTTTACCTGCACGCCTTCGATTAACTCCATAAAAACCCTCCTAACATCAAATTACCACTTCCGCGTCGTCGCCCACGAAAAGACGCAGGGCCCGGCGGCGGCCACCGGCCCGGACCACGCGGGTATTGCTCCCGATAAGGCTGTCCTCGATGTGCTCCACGTCCACCAGGCGGCAGTTCTCCAGCACTACCGCATGTTCCAGGGAAACACGCTCCAGATGGCTGCCGCCGGCAATGGCGGTGTAGGGGCCTACAAAAGAGTCAATAATCGTAACTCCACTGCCGATGACCACCGGCCCCCGGATGACACTGTTCACCACCCGGCTGTCCTCCCCTATTTCCACCCGGCCCACCACCTGGCTTTTGCCGTCCACCTCTCCCCGGACGTCCCGCCGGGCGAACTCGTCCAGCACCACCCGGTTGGCCTCCAAAATGTCGTCCTTTTTACCGGTGTCCAGCCACCAGCCCTCCAGGATGCGGGCTTCCACCGGGCAGCCCATATGGATGAGTTCCTGGATGGCATCGGTGATCTCCAGCTCCCCCCGCCAGGAGGGTTTTATGCGCCCGACGGCTTCGTGAATGGCCGGCCGGAAGAGATAAACCCCCACCAGGGCCAGGTCGCTGGGCGGCTCCTTAGGCTTTTCAATTAACTGGACAACGTGGTTCCGGCCATTCAGCACGGCCACGCCAAAGGCCCGGGGATCTTTTACCTTTTTGAGCAGGATGAAGGCGCCGGCTTCGCCGGCGGCAAAGTCCCGCACGAAGGCCTCGACGCCGCCCTGGATGAGGTTATCTCCCAAAAACATCAAAAAGGGCGACTCTCCCAGGAATTCCCGGGCCGTCTTCACGGCATGGGCCAGCCCGGCGGGAGTCTCCTGCAGTATGTAGGTGATCTTTATTCCCCAGCGGGAGCCGTCCCCTACGGCGTCTTTCACGTTTTCGCCCGTTTCCGGTGAAATGATTACCCCCACATCATCTATCCCCGCCGCTGCGATTTGCTCCAGCACGTAAAAGATAATGGGCTTGTTGGCGACCGGGATCAATTGCTTGGCCGTGGTGTAGGTAAGAGGCCGCAGGCGCGTTCCCTTCCCGCCGGCCAGTACCAGAGCTTTCAAACTGCTCCTCCCCCTTCAGAACACCGTAAACAAAGTTATTAGCGGCATCCCCCGGGCACGGGTGCCGCGCGTCCCGCGGCAGCAACGCCGGGTCCGCCACCGGCCGGGCGATGCGCGGGCCGGGATTGTTCCAGATGGTTTCCATATGGATGCAGTGGTTCGTTTTTCCTTTCATAAGAACAATTATACCATGGTAGCAGGGGTATTTTCCATGCTTTCATTCGACCTCGATTTTTCGGGCAAATCATAGGCAGAGTAACCGCAAAAGAAAACGCCGGCAGCTCTACACCTGCCGGGTCTGTCAGCTTTCAGTGTTCGACTTATTGTTCTTCCGTGTCGCCTCGTTATGGCTCGCAAGTCGTCCACCAGGCTTTCGGGACAGCGGCCTGTGTTTTTTTACTTGACCGCCACCGCGCAAATGAACCCGCCGTCAGTGCGCCCGGCTTTGACGGCGGCGGCTTCCAGTACGAACTTCACCTGTTTCTTTTTAACGAGTGAACTTCCCCAGAAGCACCTGCAGGAACCCCTTCCTGCCGGTTCGCACCTTCCCGGCCGCCTCCATGGGAATGGCCTCCCCGTCCAGCACCCGCCGGGAGTTGTCCACCAGTTTTCGGGCTGCATCAATCCCCAGCCGGCGTTCCACTTCCGCAAGGGCCGGGGAAAGCACGGGGGCGCGCCCGGTGGAGGAATGGGCATCGGAAGCCACAAGGTGAGCCAGGCCGCGCTCCAGAAAATAAAAGGACATCCTGACCGCTTCCCGCCCGAACATCCCGGTCAGGCTGCCCGCGGTAACCTGGGCCGGCACACCCCGGGAAACCAGGGCCTGCAGCAGGTCCGGGCGACGGCAGAAAGATGCGTTCCTCTCCGGGTGGGCAATGATGGGCGTAACCCCCTGGAGCTGCAGTTCGTAGAGCACCCGCTCCGTATAAGGAGGCACAAAAGCGGCCGGCAGTTCCACCAGCAAATAGCGACCCCCGTTGTTTAAGGTCAGCAGTTCCCCCCGGGCCAGGCGTTCCGGCAGGTCCGGTTCCAGGCGGTACTCGGCGCCCGGCAGTATTTTCAGGGGAATCTGGTATTTATCCAAGTGGTTGTTCAGCTGCTCTACGGCACTGAGAATCGTCTTCCGGCCCGTGCGGTATTCACCTTCGGTGACGTGGGGCGTGGCCACCAGGGAAACAATCCCGTCCTCCACCGCCAGCCAGGCCATGGACAAAGCCTCGCCCAGATCCGGTGCACCGTCGTCAAGGCCGGGAAGAATATGCGCGTGCATGTCAATCATGAAAACCTACCTCCAGCAATGGACAAACAACAGGTCCCGTCTCCATAGCCCCCCGGGTGCCGCCGGTGCCACTCCCAGGCCGTGCGGATGATGGTTTCCAGGTCGCCGCAGCGGGGCCACCAGCCCAGCTCTTCCCTGATACGCCGGGAGGAAGCCACCAGCACTGCCGGGTCCCCCGGCCGCCGGTCCCCTTCCACCACCGGGAAATCGCGGCCGGTAACGCGGCGGGCGACCTCCACCACCTCGCGAACCGAGTAGCCCCGCTCGATACCCAAATTGTACACACCCGGAGGAAGCCCGCCCTCCAGAGCCCGCAGCGCCAGCACATGGGCCGCCGCCAGGTCAGTGACGTGGATGTAGTCCCGCACGCAGGTCCCGTCCGGCGTGGGATAACCGGTGCCGAAAATGGTTACTTTCGGGCGCAGCCCCAGGGCCGCCTGCAGCACCAGGGGAATGAGGTGGGTTTCGGGCTGGTGGTCCTCGCCCAGTTCGCCCTCCGGGTCGGCTCCGGCGGCGTTAAAGTACCGCAGGATGATGTACTTTAAACCGTAGGCAACGCCGTACCAGCGCAGCGCTTCCTCAAAGGCCAGCTTGGTGGCCCCGTAGGGGTTGGTGGGCACCGGGCTGACCCCCTAAGATTGGACAATTAGACTTTCGATCTTACGATTTTAAAGAATTTCATTCCCAGGCGGCGGCCTTGACGGCCACCCCGCACGTGGTCCGTTGAAACCACCGACGGGGCGGCTCCGGGGAACATGCTATGGACAAGAAGCCACGCCCCGTCGGCTATCCATTGTACCACGTGCGGGGTCCCCGGCCGTCAAGGCTACCCTGCGGCGCCGCCCGGAAAACCCTCAAGGGCTCACCAGGGAACATGCATTATTATAGCTTAACCGGCTTTAGTTGCAGTTGATTTTTCTTCAAAAGCTGGTAACATTCCGCCGGCGCCAAATAGTGCGTAGCTGAGTTAATACGAACGGTGTTATAAAACCGGATGAACTTGGCCACCGTCTCGTACGCTTCTGCGTAACTGGAGAATTCGTGGCGGGACAGACATTCTTCCTCTAAAATCGAATGAAAGGCCTCAATGTGTGCATTTAGATTCGGCGTTTTAAAGGGTATTCTTTCATGTTCAAGATTCAGCTCCAGGCATGTCTCCTCAAAGAGATTGCTAATGAACTGTGGTCCATTATCAGACCGGATTACCGGCTTCCCTTCCACCGCAAGTAACTGCCGCTTGAAAAGTGCCCTTCTGAGGGTAATAACGGCATCCTTAGCTTCACAGGAGAGTCCAATATGGTAATCCACAATACAGCGGTCGTAAACATCAATTATGGGCATGATGAAGAAAAAACGGTCTTCTCCGGCAATATAACCGTATTTTACGTCTACCTCCCACAGTTGGTTGGAAGCAGTAACCAACCGGTTTCGGGCTAATTTTCTCGCATGTTTCCTTTTGATTTTTCTTTGGGGCCGTAAAACCTCCAATTCTTTACAGAGGCGGTAAACCTTTTTCTTATTGATTATCAGGTTGAACTTTTTCCGCAAGCAGTAGGTTAGTTTTAAATACCCGTAGGTGAAACCTTCGCCGGCAACAAGCTCGCAAATCCATTCCTTTACCTGTTCGTTGCTAATAATTGTGTTATCCTTCGTCAGAGTATAACGGGATCCGGGGCGTCCACCAGTACAGGCCCGGTTTTTCGGTTGGGAATACCGGTGCAAACTGTAGTAATAGGTGGAACGGCTAATCCCAATAATTCTCAATACAATAGATGCTTTATAGCCCAGAGAAATCCACTTTCTGGCAACCTCTATTTTATCGGCAAGTGTGGGTTGGTTTTTTTTAGTAGGTCACGGAGAATGGCAATTTCCAGGTCTTTTTCACCCAACAATTTCTTAAGCTTTTCATTTTCTTGCACCACTGTTTTATATTCTCTGGAAGAATAGGAGGTTTCCCGTATGTCTTTTTGTTCTTTTACCGGATGAAATGTCCCATACTTTTTATAGTTTCTTACCCAGCGACCGACGAGGGTGGGACAAATTTCATGCCTGCGGGCTACAATAGAGGCGTTTCCCGTTTCTAAGGCTTCTTTGACAACCTGCATTTTCAGCTCTGGCGAGTATTTGTTTCTAGGCATCTGAGATTAACCCCCTTACCAATAATGTTACGGATTTAGGTCGAACTGTCCAATATGGTTAGGGGGCTAAAAAGAGTTAGGTCAGTAAACGAGATATCCGGCTTATCCTTATATTTAGACCGTGCTTGTCCTGGTATTTCAAGCATCCTTTGTCCTGTTCGAGCTGTAACTCTTCTATGGCGTTAACATTCGGTACTGGAACGAAGATGTTCCGGCGAATGTAGCGACCAGCCCTTCGACCAGGCCCTTTTCATGGGCTGCTCCGGGGTTGCAAAACCGCACCTTTTCCACATAAATAAAAACACCGGCAGCTCTACACCTGCCGGGTCTGACCGCTTTCTGTGTTCGACTAATTGTTCTTCCGCACCGCCTCGTTAAGAGCCTGCATGAATTCATCAATCGTTTTCGCTTTCACCGCCCTGCGGTGCAGCATTTTCAACGTATCAATGTCCCGTATGGCCCGCAGGCTGTTCACCAGGCCCTCAGGGCAGCGGCCTATATTTTCCTCCAGGGCATCCAGTATGGTATCTTGTATTCCTTGCTGTATTCCTTGCTGTATTCCTTGCTGTATCCCCTGATCAATCCACTTTTCCCGAATACCGTCAAACAGCGGGGAGGTCTCCATCTTGCTCACCTCGATCATTTTTAAAATCACTTCCCTGGTAAACCGGAGTGACGAAAATACTGCCAGCCCAAGATATAAATCCGCCTGCCATTCAACGGGGGCTTCTGCAATCCGTTCTACGCACCGGGCCAGTATTTCTTCGGCAGGATATTCATACCGCATTAACGGTACCAGCGGTATAATCCCCACCGGAGCATGATGCAGCAAGTGCTCCCCGGGCAAATCTGCCAGGTTGATAGTCCGGAAATTAAACGTCACCACAGTGAGGCCCAGGCAGTCAAAAGAGTACCTCTCCTCCTGAAGCCGGCCCGTAAGGTTAAGCACCACCGGGTAGACCGGTTTTTTGAACTCCCGGTGCTGCATCGCCGTATATTCCAGCAACCGCCGGGGCATTTCCCGCTCGGCTTTAGTCTGTACTTCAAGGAGCATCAGATATTCATAGCCATTTTCCATAACTTTAAGCAGTATATCCGATTCCCGCTCCACGGCCACTGCTTCTTTTTCCATGCGTTCAACCTTTTCCACGGGCATACCGCGCACCAGTTGTACTAAGTGGGCCGGATAACGTTCCGCCAGTGCTTTGATAACCAGATCAAACTCCCGGGCCATACCAAACCTCAACTTTCTGCCGGTTCTGGCTTTAGTTTACACTATCTCCGAATCTTTTTCAATATGAGTTCAGTTCCTCCCATATGATGTTCCGGGCTTCTTCCAGGGTGTTGGCGGCAAATAGCCGCTCCAATACACGGTCCAAAACCACAAACCCAAAAGCTTTCCTACCTGGACCGGTACAAAGGTCTTGCGCGGATAAAGTTCATCCCACGCAAAAAGGCCCGCCGGAGGAGATCTTTTATGTACAAATACTCATCCAGCTTGAGCATCTCGCAGACCCCGGCGAATACCAGCAGCCCGGCCAGGGAATCCATAACCAGCCTCAGGGCCAGAACCGCAGTACCTCCCGCCAGCACACCGGCCAGGTACCCGTCCACGAACGCCGCCGAACCTCCTGCCAGAAGAGAAGCTACGGCCGCGCCGGCCGCAAAGAAAAGGGCATTTTTTACACCGAAGCCGGGAACTTTACGCGCCAGCAGATAAAACAGCACCACCATGTTAAAAGTAGCCGCCAGGGAATTGGCCAGGGCCAGCCCGCCGTGGGCCAGGGGCCGGATGAGCAGCAGGCTGAAAACCAGGTTCAACCCTACAGTACATACCCCCACCTTCACCGGCGTGGCCGTGTCCTGCAGGGCGTAAAAGCCACGTGTGAGCACCGGCCCCAAACACTGCCCCGCCAGGCCAAAGGAAAAGCACAAAAGGGCGAAAACGGTCATGGCCAGGTCATTCTCGTCAAAGGCACCGCGCATAAAAAGCAGCCTCACCACCGGCTCCCGCAGGGCGGCCAGGCCCACACCCGCGGGCAGGGCGACAAGCAAACAGTTTTCACCGCCCGCAGCAGGGTGTGGCTAAAACCGCTATCATCCCCGGAAGCGGCCTTATTCGACAGCGCAGGAAAAATGGCCGTGCCCAGGGCCATCACAATCACCCCCTGGGGCAGCCAATCCCCGTGCCCACCATCACCGGCAGCATCAGCCCGCAGGCCCGCCTCAGGCCGGGGTGATGGAACTCCAGCGCGGGGCGAAAGGTAAATCCTGCCCGCCGCAGGTAGGGCAGCTGCAGTACCATGGCGGCAATATTACCCAGCAGGGTCCCTACGGCCACGGCGGTAATGCCGAACCTCAACCCGGCCAGGATGGAAGCGATAATAAAGATATTGGTGACCACCGGACCCAGGGCCGGGGGCCCGAAGATGTTATTGGCGTTTAAAAGGCCGTAGAAAAGGTTGCCCAGGGAAAGAAACAGCACGCCCGGCAGCATGACCGCAAGCAAAGCCGCCGCCAGCCGGGCCGTGCCTTCCGGCAGGCCCGGGGCCACCAGCCACACGATCTGCCGCGCCAGGGGTACGCCTGCCAGCACCACCGCCAGCAAGATCGCGCTCAACAAAGTAGAGAAGACGTTAATCGTCCCTTTTGCCCGCCGAAGCGTAGGAGGCAAACAGCGGCACCGCCGTCACGGTCAGCGCCCCGCCCAGCACGGCAAAGACCACATTGGGCACGGTGTACGCCACCAGGTAGGCGTCGGTGGCCGCGCTGGCCCCGAAAACGCAGGCCAGAGCCATTTCGCGCATAAACCCAAGTACTTTAGAAAGCAAAGTAAAAACGGCGATCACTGCCGTGGCTCTGGCAATGGTATTAGAACGGCTCATTTTCCTGCACCAGCTCACCAATTAATTCATTCAGCCAGGCTTGTCCCTGCCCACAAACCCGCCATTTTTTTGATTTACCACTCCAGTACAAAACCTTCAAAGGGGTGCTCTTCATTAAGGTATATACGGTCTCACCCTTACTAATAACCCGCCAGACAAATGGATTTGAGGGTATCCACAAACTTCTTCCTATTATCCGTGGAAGCTTTCAAACCCGGAATGACTTCCCTTTGCTCAATCACCGGTCCGTTATTTGGAGTCCAATTTACAAAGTTCAAAATTCGCATCTTCCTACCCTCAGGGGGAATAAGGAAGTCAAGGAGGCGGTTGGTGAGATCTTCGTGGTGGCTGACGATAAAGACCTGCCGACCAAACTCCTCATCGCTCGCATACGCAATCTGCCTGATGAGCGCGGCAGTCCGCGGCAACTGCGCCATGTCAAAAGCAGTGGTTACGTCATCCAGGGCTATAATGTTATGACCAATATACCTGTTGAGGGAATAATTGAGGCCAAGGATCATCGCCAGGCCCAATTGAGCCTTCTGGCCCGTAGACAAGGCGCTCAGCGGACGGTCGTCCGCCGCGTAAACCTGTAAGGATGACCCTGCCTTCCCCCTCTTGTCCCGCCTGGCTTCAAAGCGAACGGGATAAATACCGTCCACGAGGCGAAAACGATTCAGAACCCCGTTTACCATGTGCTGCAGGTCCCTGATTACGTCATCCGGTGGGAGAATTGCCGAGTTCAACACCGAATTTTTTCCGGCTTCCCGCTCCAGGGCTCCGGTAATTGAATCTATCATCTCCCTGACCTGCATGTAACCGGCCCTTCGCTGTAGAGCGACTTTCCTTTTTTCGTCGAGTTCCTCTACCTGTATCCACTGCGATACTGCTGCCCGTACGCGCTCAATGGCCATGAAAAGATGGTCTTTCGCTCCTGTACTCCCCAGGAGTTTTTTCAACTCCGGGAGATAAATCGATGAACCGGCATCTGTTAAAACTTTAAAATGAGGATTGAACTGCAAAACCTGCTGCATCAATCCGTAAATCTGCTTGCACTTTTCCAGAAACACCTTTCTGTTGTGGATCGTTTTTTGCGTACCAAGCAGTTGCTCCAGAAGCTCAATACGTCTTTCTTTAACATGCGCCTGCCATTTCTCGAGTTGATCCGCCAACCCGGCCAGATCATGCGATACGGCCTCACGCAGCCATGCGATGACGGGGGGAGGAGGGCCGAAATCAGGGGCGGCATCCGGCACTTTAAGCAAATCTCCACCCCTGTCCCGCAGCGCGACCAAAATTGCCAGCAGATCGGGGCCACCGGGGTTGCCAAAGTGACGCTCCAAATTTTCAAGAAGCGAAACCTGAGCTTCCAACTCAGTGGCCTTTTCCAACGCCGCAGCTATATCCTTTTCTTCTGCCGGCCAGGCGTGAGGCGGCAGAAGCACGGTATCATCGGTAAGGTCCTCTAGTAATGAGCGAAGCTTCTCTTCGGCTCCGCTTATTCGGTCTATTACTTTGCGCCGCAGCTCAAAAAGTGATTCTTCAATGAGACGCAAGGAACCAGGCGGTTTCTCGTCCGGGGCGGGCTGCTTCCGATCAGGCAAAAGCAGGGTTAAACAGTCCGCCGCCAGGTTTCTGAGTTCGCCTGCCCATCCGGAGCGCAGGTTGTCCGAATTAATCAGAAACAGCCAGTCCCCGGACCTTCCAGGTAGTTTGATATCCCCTTCCGCACCCGCTATATCTACCAGCTCATTCCAGGCGTCCCTGAAAGCAGCCGCAGCCCGCTTTCTCTTCTCGTTGATCGTACTTTCGTCCGGCAAGCCCTCTTCACTGGCCAGGTTGCCCAGTACACTTGATACCATATCTTTCCACTGCCCCCGTGCTCTTTTTACAGCATCAAGAACCACTGTTTCCGGTTCCGGCAGGGGCCTGAGAAATTCCAGCAGGCGAACCTGCGCATCTTCCTCTTCAAACAGCTTGCTCAAGAGGTCCTGGTAATAAAAGCTGCAGCGGGCAGCCAGTTCTCGAGAAATAGTGCCGGGACAAAAGATGTCTGGAAGAGAAACATCGGGATGACCCTTCTGGTTGTCGCGAACAGTAACCAACCTCCTCCTATCGTTTTCAGAACCGTTGCATTCTACTATAGCCTCTATTTGAGCATAATTAAGGCCGTTGCCGCCGGCAGCCGTGCAGGAAACCAGCGGACGTCTTTCTTCGTAATAATGGCCGTTCAACAACAGGCAGAGCGCATCAATGAGGCTGGTCTTGCCGAATCCATTAGGGCCTGCGAGCAGTACAACATCGGCATCGGTATCAAGTGTGACCGGATCGCTGTTCACAAACCCCCTGAACCGGCAAATTTTCGGCGATTTTACGCGAAATACATGTCTATGATCCATTAATATCACTCCCCGCCATAATCCGCCGCACATCACTTATCCGCTCATCCAGCCACTTGCTAATGGGGGCACCGCTTTCCTCACGCAAAGCCACTGCCATGGCGGCCAAAAGACTCGCGTAATTATCCGACACCTGCCGTGACCGCCGTTCACTTTCAAAACTGTTGATAATAGCATCAAGGTCGTGGGGCTCCAGTTCAATTGATGGCCACGCCGTCGCCACACCGCCCAGCATTTTCCGGATAATATCTTCCGGAACCTGATTTTGATCGCTTTTTATAACGATAATAGAAAAGTCGCCGCGATGCCAGTCCTGGTCGGCAGCCCATTGTTCAAATACCGTTTTTTCATTGGCCGTTTTTCCATCGCGAGCATCGATCACACATAGTACAGGAACCACGAAGCCCACTTCCCCGGCACACCCGGACAAAAAGCGCAGGAGCCGTCCCAGGTGCTCCTTTATGTTGCCGCTCCCAGAAAAACCGTTCCTGCAGGAAACATGTACTGCCAGCGCAACATCTGAGAGGTAGATGTTATGAATGCCCAGGCCGGAATCCTTACATTCTGTATAATTCATTAGCGATTCCAGGTCGACATCGAGAACCCATGCATTCAGATCGAAACTCTTATCTTCCATCATCATCACCCCCGGAACGCAATGGATTTGAACGGTGGCGCACCCTGGCCCGTCCGGGATCGATTAAAAGAAAAGTTGTACGGAGCCTCTCGTAGAACCTCTTAATGGCCTCCGGAACACTTGTCGCATGCCCGAAGAGATCAAGAATCGAAATCTGGCGAACCGTAACCACCCTGACTTTATTGCCCTTCCCGTCAACTAAATTTACCCTGCTCGTTCTAGCACGCCAGGAACCGACCACTATCTGGATGACCACAGTTACTTCCTCGTTTCCGCTGAACGAAACCTTTTGCGGCAACTGCTCTGCAACATTGCGGTGGGCTATGTACAACCTGACCCCAGTATCACCAAGCACGAAGCGCCCGTCTATGGAAAGCCCCAGAGGACTATCGTCGGCATTTATCTTCGCCCTCAATTTCTCCCAAGATATATCAGATTTTCCATGATTATTACCAATTAATAAATAGACTAACAGGAGGACAGCCGGGATAAGCACAGGGCGGTCCACCAGGGGGTGATACAAGCCGCGAGCAATTTCAGGCCGGATTGTGCGCACACGCTCTACCCACCGGGCCAGGGGAATCACCCCTCCCCTGTCTTCCGCCAGATCGAGCATTTCTGAAAGGCGACCGAAAATACACTCCTCTCCGTTCCGGTAAATAAACCAATCAAGGGCTTCGTTTAATAATGCAAAAGCACAGGGCAACACCGGCAGGAAAAAGGACACAACGGCACTCTCGCGCCCGCAGGCCCTGCGCAAGAGCCGCCAGAAGGCGGCCTGGAAAAGGCGCTTCCAGAATAGGTTGGCCGGCAGCTGCTGCTCACCTGACGAGCCTCCGGCATCAAAAAAATGCACGTCGGAACCGAGAAACACATTTGAGTTTGTTTCCTCAGGGCTTAACGAAACACCTTCATAAGAGGCATAGGCCCGCATTATTTGGGTCTGGCTGAAAGAAAGGGTATTCTCATATGCAACAATAAAAGGCGCATTGGGATTTTCCCATATTTCTTTTTCATCAAAGTCACGCGAACGGTTTGTTGCGGTGTTGCGTTCTTCCGAAGCAAATTCCTCACACACCTGCAGGGCCGTATGGCGCACCTGCGGCTCATCACTGCCGAAACCGGAAAACAGCAGGGCACGCGAACGCAGACGGTCGCGGAAAAGATCCCGGGCCCAGCTCCTTTTGCCCCAGTCCTGCAAATCTTTTTCCGTCAGGAGAATATTGTTGCAGTATTCTTGACATTCATTATTTTTTCCACAATTTTTTCCACACTTCGTGCGCAGCATGTTTGCGCACCCGTTAATCTTATATACTTTGAGGCACCGACGCTTGTCCTTCCCCTCTGTAAACCTCTTGCCGCCGCTGGACCGGTATTCGGACAGGTCTCTTATGACCACCACGGGGGAATCGTCTCCTCCCGGAACTTTATTGAACCCAAAAGTATTGCAGTAAGCTTCTTCGATACAGGTGTCGTAATTCGTGGTGATCACTTCATCGATAAGCCCTTCACGTGCAAGAAAGGCCAGGTAGTAATGAGCATCTGCTGGCTCCACGTTTGCAAATTCAGGGATTTTCAGAATCTCACGGACAAGCTCGCATCTCCGCCTGGTCCCACCATCACGGAAGCCAGGTAGACGGCCAGGGCGTTCTTGTACTGCAGGGTGGACATGATCACGCCGTACTCGTAGGCGCCGGGGAAGTTGAACACCCGGGCGGCGGCCAGCAGGCCGACGGCGGCCACACTAATTCCTGCGGCATAAAGCACATTCAGCAGGCGGTCCAGGTCCTTTTCCCCCCGCACCGCCCGCAGGGCCATCCAGTAGACCATGAAGTACGTCGCGGCTTTCAAAAGCTCCCCTATGGCGGAGCGCATGTGCACGGCGGTGATCAGGGAAAGGGCGCAGGCGGCCACCAGGGCCAGGATGGACAGATCCAGCGGCGTGCGGGGGTAATGCACTTCCTGCCGCAGTACCTGGTCGTAGACGCAGAAGGCGAAGGCAGCCGCGGTGATAATGTGGTACGTGAGCAACTCGGGAGCAAAAAACAGCCCCCGCATGAAGGGAGAGGTAAAGAGAATGAACCACAGGCCCGCCAGGAAAAAAGGGCGCAGGTTCAGGTTAAGAACGGGTTGTGATTTAAGAGATGGATCTGCAGGCGGTTTTACTGGTACGCGCATTTTCGACATTTTCCTTGCCCTTCCAGTTAATCTAGGACTTTATTCGCCACCAGGAGCAATTCTCCTGCTTATTTCTGAATTAACTTCCTGATTAAAAAATTATAGAAATACTACCTTGCTTTTTCATCCGGCGATGGTTATAATGTGACTGATATTATTAAATATTTGCATGATGAGGTGGGACGTATGAATGACAATAACGCGCAGCTGACAGCCACTGTGCGGCTGGGACGAAGGGGGCAGATGGTTTTGCCCGCTGAAGTCAGGCGGGCCTTAGCGGTTAAAGAGGGAGACGAACTGCTGATCGCAGTCTGGCCGGGCGGCAAAGTGACCATGATCCGCAAGCCCCGGAGTTTTGCGGAAGCCCTGGCCGGCCTGTACGGACATTTATGGAAAGGAATAGACCCGCTTATTTACCAGAAAACGGAGCGAGAAACATGGGAGAGCTAGCAAAAACGCTCGTCAATTTTGGACTGGTTGCTATAGACACAAATATTTTCATCTATTACCTTCAGAAAGAGGAGTTCCCCGCCTGCCATACGGTTCTTGCGGCTATCTTTCATGCCCTGGAAAAAGGCGATTTTCAAGGTGTTTCCAGTGTGCTGATGCTTACCGAACTGCTAACCCTCCCCCAAAAGCTGGGCGAAGAACACGTTGCGCAGCATTATTATCTGCTATTGAAAAATTTTCCTAATTTAAAACTTTTGCCGGTAACAGAAGAGGTCGCCCTCCGGGCCGCCGGGATCCGCGGTAAATGGGGTTTAAAAACACCGGACGCCCTGCACATAGCGACGGCCATCGAAGCAGGCGCAAAGGCCTTTCTTACTAACGACCGCTCTATTGGCAAAGGGTTCCCGGGTTTACAAGTAATCTACCTTTCAGATTTTTTACCACCACAAAACTAATGAACACCGGGCGTTGCTTGAAGAGCCGTCTGGTGCTGCCTCGCCTGTAATGGACTTTCGCCACCAGACGCACGTTAAAAAACCCCCGCTGCCGTATAGGCAACGGGGGTCTTTCCTGCTGTCTGCTTTTTACAGCCTGCCGGTGGCGGTCAGGAAGCGCTTGACCATGACCACCGCCTCGGCCCGGGTGGCATTGGCTTTCGGCACGCACTGGTCGGCCAGGCGGCCGTTGACAATGCCCTCCTTGATGGCCACGGCCATGGCCTGTCTGGCCCACGGACCGATCTTGCCGGCGTCGGCGAAACGTCCGAGCTGGGCCTGCACACCGGCCTCGCTCAAAGCGGTATCCTTACCGCTCTTAGCCAGGGCGCGCGTGATCATGGCCGCCAGCTCTTCACGGGTAATCGGCGCGTTGGGCTTGAAGGTGCCGTCGGGATAGCCGCCCACCAGGCCCTGCGCCGCGGCGGTTTCCACCGCCCCCGCATACCAGGCGCCGGCCGCCACATCCTTGAACCTGCTGCCGGCGGCCTTCTGCTCAGGTACGCTCATGGCCCGCAGCAGGAAGGCGGCAAACTCGGCCCGGGTGACGCTGGCGTTGGGCGCAAAGGTAGTTTCGGTTACGCCGCCTGCAATGTGCCTGGCCGCCATCAGCTTCACGTCGTTGACCGCCCAGTGGCCGGCCATGTCGCTGAAGTTCTTGTCGTAGGCCATCACGGCGTAGGTGGACAGGGACGTACGGGTGACGGACACAGCATGCGCCGCCCGGTCAACCTTACCGCCCACGTACTCCCAGGTGCCGCCGGTCAGACGGTAGATACCCAGGTAGTCCTCCGGCACGCCGGCCAGCCTGGCCGGATCGTAAGGCAGGGTCAGGGTGACGGGCTTCGCCAGGATGCTGATGCCGCCCTTGTCGGCGCCGCCGGCCTCGGCCCGGATGGCGATCTCGTAGGCGTTACCGGCCACCTTATACGCGGCATCTCCCGGTGCCGCGGCCTGGGCCTTGCCGATGCTGACATTCAGGGTCACGCCCTGGCCCTTGAAGACCGACAGGTCGATGGCTCCCGGGGGCAGGGTGAGCTGGACGCCGGCCACTTTAACCACCGCCGGCTTGCCGGCCTCAAAGACCTTCGCCAGGGTGTCCGCCGTCACGGCCACCGTACCCTGCTGGACGGCCTTATCCGCGGGGATGGCAAACACAACCTCGGTAACCTTGGGATCGGCCGCCAGGGACTCCACCTTCTTGTCGTCCACGGTCAGGGTGGCCTTCCCGTCGGCAGTGGCCGTCACCGTGCCGGTGTCGGTAGATTCACCCGTTGAAGGAGCAGGCGCTCCACCGCCGCCGCCACTGCTGCTACTACTGCTGCTCGGCTCAGGTGGTGGCGCCTCCAGGTCCAGGGTGATGGAAGCAAGCGGGGTACCGTTGCTGCAGATATGCAGGGTATAATCATTATTTACATCCAGTTGACCTGACTGGTAAACCCAGTGGTAGACGAACTGGTAGACGTAGTAGACGGTGTTGTAGACTTGGTTATAGATTTTCTGATAAACTACTTTGTTTATCCCGCTCTTATCCAGTTCTCCGACACCCAGGATCTCTAACATCACTTTATCACCGGTTAAATAAAAAAGGCAAGAAAAATTTTGGAAAGTTTGGCCATCTCCAGAAAGCTGGAAGCAATTTTACTGAACTTTAAAATCAAGGTTTTTTCAAGTAAAGCAAAAGCCCCTCATAGTTTTTTGATAACGATTTTTCCCCTTTGTTAAGAATGCCAGGAATGTTCCGAAAAGTTTTATAAAGAATATTCCTGTACGAACAGGTGGGGGGATGACAGTGAGTAAATTGCGCTGCCAACTAACATTACTGACCTCCGTTCTGGCCCTGCTGGCTGTGGCCGTTACTCTTCTGGTCGGGTGGTTGACCCACGGCAACGGACCCGCCACCCTGGCCGGGGCGGCAACCGGTGTATTGCTGGCCGGAGTCCTGGCGGTTCTCTCCTATTCTTCCTTGCAGGCCACAGTGAACATGGTCATCGCCAAAACGGATAAGGCCATTGCCGGGGATCTCACCGACCGCATTGAGGAACGCAACTTCGGCTGGGGGGAAATTAACCGGTTGGTGACAAATATCCGCAAAATATTGAAAGGTGTACATAAGTGGTTCGGGCTGGTACGGGATTATTCCGAGCAGTTGACCACTTCCACCGCCCAGATCATCTCCGGTACGGAACAAATCAGCACCGGCAGCCAGGAACAGGCCGGGCAGGTGCAAAAACTCCTCCAGGGAATTGAAGATCTGGCCCGCTCGGCCAGGCAGTCGGCGGAAAAGGCGCGGGAAACGGCGGCCATCGCTCGGGAAACCGACCTGACCGCCCGGCAGGGGGGTGAAGCGGTGGACAGAGTAATCAGTGGGATGAGCCTGATCCATGAAAAAATCCAAACGTTGGATGAGAGTTCCGCCCGCATCGGTCAGTTCGTCCAGTTGATCGAGGATATCGCCGCGCAGACCAACCTGCTGGCCCTGAACGCAGCTATTGAAGCGGCCCGGGCCGGAGAACACGGGCGGGGGTTTGCGGTAGTGGCCCAGGAAGTACGGGAGCTGGCGGAAAATTCCGCCCGGTCCACCCGGGAGATTACCCAGCTGGTAGCCAGCATCCAGGGAGCTACCGGAGAAAGTGTAGCGGCAGTGCAACAGGGATTGCAGCTCACCGGGGAAGTGCAGGAGGCATTCCGGAATATTATTTCTCAGATCGGGCGCACCTTGGAAAGCATCGAAGAACTGGCCTCCGCCGCCCAGGAACAGGCGGCCAGCACGGAGCAGATGGTGGGCGGGGTGGAGGCCATTGCGGCCGTCGCCGAACAGGCTGCCGCCAGCTGCCAGGAAACGGCCGCTATTACCAACGAACTGAACACTCTGGCTGATAAGTTAAAGGCCGTGGCGGAAATCTGGAAGTTTAGCTAGCGGCTCACATCCGGAATATAGCGAACCTCCTCCAGGACAAGCCCGGAGGCTTCTCCAGCGGAAGCTCTGCTTCCAACGGGTTTTCCCACCCTCCCCGGTGAGATTTCATACTTTCAGCCATAGATTATGCGCCGGTCGCCGGCCGGGTGTAATCTTTGAACCTGGATTTATGCAACCGGTTTCAGAAATAATAAAGTTACCGGAAAGTCAGATACCAGTTGTTAACTTATTTATCCGAGTGTACTGGTATTACAGGAAGGGATTGTATCATTTTTTACGAATACTATTCTGGGAGGTGAGGTAATGTGGACAGTGAATCCCTGACTGCTGCCGTGCGCAGTCTGGTCTGGCCCGTATGTCTGGTGGGGGCAAAGGAAAATGGTAAACATAACGTAATGACCGTGGCCTGGATCTCCCAGGTTTCCCATGATCCCCTGCTGGTGATGGTTTCCATTGCCCCGGGACGGTTTACCCATGACATGATTATCCGGACGGGCGAGTTTATGGTCAGCGTTCTGAACGCCGAACAACAGGAGATATCCACCTTCTGCGGCTCCCGTTCGGGTAGGGACGTTGATAAGATTGCCCATCTCAATTTAAAAACGGAGCCAGCAAAAATAATCAAGGTTCCCCGCCTAGCCGGCTGTGTGGCCAACCTGGAATGCCGGGTGGTGTCCCAGCATACTGCTGGCGACCATACCCTCTTCATCGGTGAAGTGGTGGCGGCCGACGTAGCGGCGGAAGAAATCCAGCCCCTGATCATGTACCGGGGAAAACCCATGAGATTCCGTTGATCCGGTGCTGGGAATATTTCTCATTGCCGTTCTTACCTTCTTCTTTTTCTACATATTACCGCATGTCTTCCTTTTTTGAGGGGGCTTCTGAAAGGTCCAGTTAAACCGGGATTTTCTCTGGAAGGGATAGAGGTCTGCCGAAGACGTCCACGCCGATAACCAGGGGGAGTTCGCCTTCCCGGAGGGGAGCATGAGGGCTGCGAAGCCGTGCCGGGAGAAGAGCCTGACCACCAGGGCCAGCGTTCCTACGGCCACCGCGAACTTCAGCCCGGCGTCCGCGGAAGCGCCGGTGAGGATCAGAATAATCCCCAGGACGGCGAAACCTACGCCGAGCCAGAAGAGACGGACAGACGTGTCGGAGCCGTCTGGCTGCCCGGCTTTACCCGGTAGTCCGGCGGGTTGCTTGATGTTTGCCTTCTGTAGTCCAGCCAAAGCAAAAGGCCCGGCAATTACCGGACCACAACTTCTTTACCTTACCCGGCCACCTAACGCGGCGGCAATTCGATATACTCTGCCACCGAAGATGGCAGCGGCAACGGCAGGCCATCCTCTTTAAGCCCCTTCAAATGCAGTTCTAATGCTTCGGCCAGCAGGCGCAAAGTTTCCTCCACGGTTTTCCCAGTGGCGACGCAGCCCGGCACGTCAGGCAGGTAGGCCGAATAATTTTCCGGACCCTGTTCAACCACGGCAAGGTATTTCACGTTACTTATCCCCCTTCCTGGTTTTTAGTTTTGCTTGCTTTAATATACTGCCCTAAGTACCAACCATCTTCCTGGAGCAGCCGGAGAATATCCCTCACCTTCATCCCATTGCTTTCAACAACCTTCCTGGATTCAATTTTGGATTCTTATCCCTGGCTGGTACCGACATTATTTTCCGCTTTGTTATCCGGGATGCACTCAAACAGATCCCCTGGCTGGCAGTTGAGCGCGGCACAGATCTTTTCCATAACCTCAAAGGTTACTCCTTTGGCCCTTTCGTGGTTCGGTAAGGGATGCGCGAAGCTGGGTTACCTGGCCGCCGGTCATGCGGCGGTGGTAGCTCCAGTGCTGGACAGGCTGGGCGGCAAGCTCCGGGGCAACCTGGAGGCCATCACGGGCGGCAATGGCCGGCGGTACGGCGTAAACATCAGCTTACCCTGGCAACTGATACCGGCCGGGCGGCTTAACGGCCGCCCCCTTACATAACCCCAACGGTGGCCAGGGTAAGAAACGAGAACGGCCCGACAAAGACAAAACTGGTATACGAGGAACCAAAGACGGAGAAAAGCAAGGCCAGTGTTCCAATCTCGGAGAATGTTTTGCGTGAGCTGCGGGAGCACAAGAAGAGGCAAAACAAGGAACGGCTTTTCTTTGGCCCGAAATACCACAACAACGACCTGGTTTTCTGTACGCCAGGACGGCAGGCAGCTTGACCCGAAAAACTTTTACCGGCGGTACAAGCGGCTTTTGAAAAAAGCGGGTGTCCCGGACGTGAGTTTCCACACCCTCCGCCACACCTTTGCGACCCTGCTTCTTGAGGCTGGCGAAGAAATGAAAACGGTGCAGGAAATCCTCCGGCATACCCGCTTGAGCACAACCGCCGATATTTACACCAAAGTCACCGAAAAGCTGAAAAAGAAAGCTGCAAACAAGATTAACGATATCCTCTCCCAAAGAAAAAAACAATCCGGTTAAGCCGGGTTAATTTTCATTGCAGTAAGATTGCAGTAAATTTGGCCTCCGGGAACTTTTTCCAAACCCCGGAGGCCTTGATTTTCCTGGTGGGCACGGCTGGTTTCGAACCAGCGACCTCTTGAATGTGAGTCAAGCGCTCTCCCACTGAGCTACGCGCCCGTCTTGTAGTTTTACCGCGGGGCCAACCCGCTTGCATGTGTTATTTTAGCATATTTGCCGGCCAAACGCAAGAGGGGGTCACCTGTTTTTTCGTTACACCCTCCAAAGCTTAAAAACTGCAGCGTTTATTTTCCCGGCCTTGTTGCTCCGGAAGCAACCGTATATGGCTATTTTTTAACACTTTTCGATAATCAGGCAGCCACTTTCCTTTTTTACCACCGGCACCACCCGGTATATGTTCAGGGAAGCGCACCAGTCCAGATCAGCCGCCAGCCCCATGTTTAAAAGCCTGCGCCCGTGGCGGGAGTGGTCAAAAGCCCGGCGGGGGTTGTCCCGGTAGGTTCGGGCCAGGTGCAGGGCGGCTACGGCGAAGTCAGTGAGGTCCAGGGAGGAAGGAGGCCGGTGGTTTGAAGAAAGCCAGCCCGGGGCCAGCATCTCCACAATCTCCAGCACCACCATTCCCGCCGCCAGGGTATCCTCCAGGGAAAACTTGCCCTGCGTGCCCGCGCAAACCATGGTTATATCCCTGCCCAGGCGGCAGGCCTTTTGGGCCACGGTTCGGGCATTGAGCAGGCTTCCCACCAGCACGGTGTGGGCCCCTTTTGCCGCGCCGTTCAGGGCCCGGGTGCCGTTGCTGGTGGTAAGGACCAGCACTTTACCGCCCACCACTTCCGGCGGGTATTCCAGGGGAGAGTTGCCGTGAGGAAAGCCGGGGATTATTTGACCGCCCCGCTCACCTGCCAGCAGTACCGGTATGTTTTCCCCGGCCAGCCTGCCCGCCAGCTCTATAGCTCCGGCCGCGTCTACCACCGGAACCACCCTCCGGCAGCCGTGGGCCAGGGCAGTGACAATGGTGCTTGTGGCCCGCAACACATCAAAAACCACCGCGGTACGCCCGGCCAGTTCGGCCGGGACTATACTTTCAGCGGTGGGAAGAAGGTCGATGCGCATGACTGAAAACCCTCCATTAGTTTATCAGGAAATGGCTTCCCGGGGCGGGGGAATTGGTGTACCTTCCTTCTACGCGGAATTTCCCGGTGGGTATGCTACATTCCAAAAGGATTTTAAAAGACGGTTGTGGAAAAAATAAGTAATAACCAGCGGCGCCTGCCGGCGGCCCGGGGAGGATGGTTCATGCAACTTCACCTGCGCAAGAGATACAAGCATTTTGCCCGCTACCGGGAAATTGCCAACGTCCTGGTGCGCCACGGTTTCGGGTACCTGGCACACCAGTTGGGTCTTGGCGAGTTCCTGGGCCCTGGCCGCCGGCACAAACCGGCACGCCAGGCCCCCGTGGTGGAACGGCCTTCCCCGCCCGAAAGGCTGCGCCTGGCCCTGGAGGAACTGGGCCCAACTTTTATCAAGATGGGACAGGTGCTTTCCACCCGCTCCGATCTGCTGGCCCCGGAATATATTGCCGAGCTGGAAAAGCTCCAGGACCGGGTGCCCCCTTTCCCCTTTGCCCAGGTGCGGGAACGCATTCAAATGGAGCTGGGGCTGCCCCTGGAGGAAATCTTCGCCCATTTCGAAGCTACCCCCCTGGCCGCCGCTTCCATCGGCCAGGTCCACCGGGCAAACCTGCGGGACGGCAGGCCGGTGGTGGTCAAGGTCCAGCGACCGGGCACGGAAAAAATTCTCTCCACAGATATAGAAATCCTCCATGATGTGGCCCGGCTGGTGGACAGGCACGGACCCTGGCGGGAGCTTTACCGCTTCGAGGAAATGGTGGAGGAGTTTGAAAAGATCCTGCGGGAAGAGATGGATTTCACTGTGGAAGGGCGCCATGCCGATACCTTTCGCCAGCATTTTGCCGGCGACAACACGGTGTATTTCCCGGGGGTGTACTGGGAATACACCACCAGCAAGGTGCTGACCATGGAATACGTAGAGGGAGTGAAACTGACCAACCCGGAAGAGCTGGCCCGCCGGGGCATTGACCGGCGGGTGGTGGCCCGGCACCTCGCCGGCGCCCTGCTGCGACAGATCCTGCTGCACGGTTTTTTCCACGGCGACCCCCACCCGGGCAACCTGGCCGCCCTGCCCGGCGGGAGGGTGGCCTTTATGGACTTTGGCATTGTGGGGCGCCTGCATGAAGAGATGCGGGAAAAAATCGGCGCTCTGGTTTTGGGATTGGTCCGGCGCAGCACTTCCCAGGTGGTACGGGCGGTGGAAGACCTGGGCGTGGTGCCGCCCCATGTGGACCGGGCCGCCCTGCACCGGGATATTGACGCCCTGAGGGAAAAATATTATGAAATCCCCTTGAGCCGGATTAGCCTGGCCGAATCTTTAGGGGATGTAATGGCGGTGGCCTTCAAATACCGTATCCGCGTTCCCACCCAGTTCACCCTGCTGGTGAAGTCCCTGGTTACCGCTGAAGGATTAGTTGCGCAGCTGGATCCGGCATTAAGCATCGTGGAGATTGCCCGGCCCATGGGCAAACGCCTGCTGGCGCGCCGTTTCAGCCTGCCGGGGATAAAAAGGCTGGTGCTGGAGCACCTGGAAGACTACCACCAGCTTTTGACCCACCTGCCCCACCGCCTGGACAGGGTGCTGGATCTGGCCGCAGGGGGTGAATTAAAAATAAAAGCGGTAAACCCGGACCTGGACCGCATGTTTGGCCAGCTCAACGCCATGGTTAACCGCCTGGTCCTGGGTATCCTTCTGGGTTCTTTGATCGTGGGTTCTTCTCTACTGCTGGGGCGGGGTTATACCATTCTCTGGGGTCTGCCTGTAGTAGAGGCCGCTTTTGTTGTCGGGGGAGTGCTGGGCATGACCCTGATCTTTTCCATTTTGCGTTCCCGGAGATTTTAGTTTTGATGGGTTTAAATCCCCGGCGGACGCAGGCCCGGGATCATGATGACCATCAAGGCCAGAAGCAGTACAAAAAGGATAAATCTATGCATAAAAACACCTCCACATCACAGGTTTGTCATATTGATCATTTTACCCCACAAATGTGTAAAACTTACTGCATTTGTGTTAAAAATTTATTAACTTTTGCTTAAAGAAATAAGCCCTGCTCCGGGCAGGGCCTGTTTCTGTATAGAAAATGGAAGTTACAAAATCTGTCATTTAGCTAAGTATTCAACTAGTAAGTAAATGTAAAACTATCCAGGATCCGGCTAACAGGACGTGATTGCAGCCAGCTGTTCGGCACCCAGGATTCAAAGAAGTAAAGGGCGCCGTTGGTGGGGTCAACCCCGTTGAGGGCATCCAGCGCGGCCCGTCTGGCTTCCTCGCTGGCCGGACGGTTGATCCAGCCGTTTAATACGGGCTCAAACTGGTAAGATCCAGTTTCGTCCACCTGGTAAATGACCCCGGGAATGGTATTCGGGAAAATGCCGCTTTTTACGCGGTTCAATACCACTGCTCCTACTGCAACCTTGGTGATGTAGGATTCGGAATCGGCTTCAGCGGTAATCAACCGTGCCAGAAGGTCAAAGTCGGAACGGCTATAATTAACGGGACCGGAGCTGATGGCACCCCGGCTTACCGGCGCCGGGCTTGTCCCCCAGCTATTCGCAGCGGGGATAATCAGTTTCTGTCCCGGGTAGATCATGTCACTTCCAAGACCGTTGGCTGCTTTTATTGACTGAAAGCTCACGCCATAACGCAGGCCAATCAGATAAAGGGTATCCCCGGGCTGCACGGTATATGTAACCGGACTTCTCTTTTCATTCCCTTCCGGAATGTAAAGTTGCTGCCCCGGGTAAATCAGGTCGGTGTAAAGACCGTTGGCCCGGCGCAGGGCATCCACGGTGGTTCCGTAGGCGCGGCTGATCAGGAACAGGGATTCACCGGGGCTGACGGTATGGGTGGCCGCCGCAGCAGCACCCACGGGTAGCAACACGAGTGCCGCCAGAACTGCCAGAAAGTAACGGGCGTAAAGCAATAGCCTGTTCATTTTTCCCTCCTCCGGCCTCCGGGGTTAGTTGATGGGTTCGGGTAGAGGGTACCCTACCGCGCGTCTTGTTTTCACCTCCTCAATAACGCACGGATTCACCCCGTTCCGGGTAAAAATTCCCCCGTACCCCGGGCTTTCCGGGGATTCGGCCACTGGTAATTCTATTACAAGTGTAATTATACAGGCTTGTCGCTAGAAATGCCAAGTGACAAATAATACCAGGTTGGCAGTGCCCCGGCATGAACAGGATACGGTGGTAATTATCCCTTGCGGCTGTTTTACCTGCTTTTCTTCAGCCTTGCCCTGATCCTGGCGTTAATCTGCTCCATCAGAAAGATGGTGTTAAAAACATGGTGCAACTGTACGGCAATACTTTCTACGGGCCGGTCCAGGGAAACCAGATGGGGCTCTACCACCAGTTCCACGCCATAGGTGGACTCCATCCGGCTTTTAAAGGCGTGCAAAATGGCCTCCCTGGTACTCTCGTCGCCTACATGCAACCAGGGAGAAAAAGGGTCGATCTCCTCCTGTTTTACGTGTTCTTTGATCAATGCTATCAACGCATCGCGGAATTGTTCGAAGCCGGGCCGTTTAGATGCGGACAAGGAAATTCCCCCCTTCGAACAGGGACGTTACGAAGGTTTTGTCTTAATTTCCAGGGCCCGGGCACCCACCGGGCTGGGCTCCAAAACCAGGGCCCGGGCCATAATACCGTTTTCCCGGAAGGTATCCTTCATCACCCGGGCAATAAACTCCAGATTGCTGTCGGCCAGGGCAATTAAACTCGGTCCGGCACCGCTTAAGCAAACTCCCCGGGCTCCGGCCAGGCGGGCGGCCGCCAGCACTTTTTTCATTCCGGGTACCAGGGAGGCACGGTATGGCTGGTGGATCCTGTCCTCCATGGCCGTGGCCAGCAGGTCCAGTTTGCCCTGCTGCAGGGCGGTCACCAGCAGGGCCACCCGTCCCAGGTTAAAAACGGCATCCGCCAGGCTGACGTGCTGGGGCAACACCTCCCGGGCGGCCCTGGTACTCAGGTGGAAATCGGGTATGGCCACCGCCACCTTCAAACCCGCAGGGGGATCAATTTTCACATAGCGGATCTCTCCTTCCACCGTAGTGGAAATAACAATGCCGCCCAGAAGGGCCGGGGCCACATTATCGGGATGACCCTCGAGCTCCGAGGCCATGTTGAGCAACTCCCGGCAGGAAAGCTTGTTTCCGGAAAGAATGTTGGCCGCCACCAGCCCGCCCACAATGGCCGAGGCACTGCTGCCCAGTCCCCGGGCTACCGGAATGTGATTGATCAAACGGATGCGCAGGCCCCCGGGATCAAAGCCCACCTGTTTGAAGAGATACATGGCTGCCCGGTAAACCACGTTGCTTTCGTCCCGGGCAATGTCCTGGACACCCTCCCCGTGCACCTCAATAGCCAGGCCGCCGGGCAGGCGTACCATTTCTACTATGTTGTAAAACTTCAAGGCCATCCCCAGGCAGTCAAACCCGGGGCCCAGGTTGGCCGTGGTGGCAGGTACCTGCACGCGGACCATTCTCCTACCCTGCCCCCTTCTACTCACCTTCTACCCGGATACAACTGGCGATCCGGTCAACCGAACTCAGGCATTCCACCAGGCGTAGTGCGTCCTGGAGGTTTTGTTCCCGCACCCGGTGGGTAACCATCACGATTTCCGCCCTGTCGCCATCGGTGTGCTTTTGGATTACCGAAGCCAGGCTGACTTCCTTATCCCCAAAGGCATAGGCTATTGCAGCCAGCACTCCCGGTCTGTCGGCCACCGTCAGGCGAATGTAAAACTTGCTTTCGGTCATGGCCATGGGCTTGATTGGTTTTTCTTCGTAACAGGTGCAGCCGATGAAGCCCGGCATCTTATGCAAAATGTGGCGGGCCGCGTCCATGATGTCTGCCGCGACGGCACTTCCAGTGGGCAATTCCCCCGCACCCCGGCCGTAAAACATGGTGTCACCCACGGCATCGCCCCGGACGAAAATGGCGTTAAACACGTCGTTAACTGAAGCCAGGGGGTGATTTTGAGGAATCATGGTGGGATGCACCCGCACCTCGATGCCCTCGGGAGTTTCCTTGGCAATGGCCAGCAACTTGATCACATAATTCAGCTCCCGGGCGTAGGCAATATCCCTGGCGGTGATTTTGCTGATGCCTTCCACGTAGACATCGTTTAAGGTGATGCGGGAGTTAAAAGCAATGGAGGCAAGGATGGCCAGCTTGCGCGCCGCGTCCAGCCCCTCCACGTCGGCGGTGGGATCGGCTTCGGCGTAACCTTTGGCCTGCGCTTCCTGCAGTGCCCGGTCGAAATCCACTCCTTCCCGGGTCATTTTGCTCAACATGTAGTTGGTTGTACCGTTGATAATGCCCATAATCTCCTGAATGCGGTTGGCCGCCAGGCATTGTTTTAAAGGACGGATAATGGGGATGCCACCGGCCACGCTGCCCTCAAAGAGGAGGCCGGCACCGCTGGCCGCGGCGGCGGCAAAGAGTTCCTTACCGTGCAGGGCAATCATGTCCTTGTTGGCCGTAACCACACTTTTGCCCCGCTTAAGGGCGGCCATGACATAATCCAGCGCCGGGTGGATACCTCCCATTACCTCCACCACAATGGCTATTTCCGGGTCGTCCAGGATGTCCTGGTAATTATCAGTAAGCAGGGCCGGGTCCAGCGGGATGCCCCGGTCCCTGGTCAGATCGCGGACAAGGATGCGGGAAATTTCAACGGGCGTCCCGACCTTATGGGCAATGTTTTCCGCATTGCCGGTAAGAATGCGGTAGACCCCGCGGCCTACCGTTCCCAGGCCTAAAAGCGCTATTTTTACCGGTTGTTGCAAAACCCTCTCTCCTTCCTTCAAACACTTGTCCTTCGTCCAGCCATGAATATTTTATCATCGTCAACTGGTTGAGGGCAAATAAAAAACCGGCCTGGGACCGGTTAGATAATTATACAGATAAGCCCACCGCTTCCCTCGTTGACGATGCGCTGGATGGTTTCCTGCAGTTTTGCCCGGGCATTTTCCGGCATGCGATAGAGTTTGTTTTGAATTCCTTCCCTGACCAGATCATGTACGGACTTGCCAAATATCTCGGATTGCCAGATCTTTTGCGGGTTGGATTCAAATTCGGTGAGCATGTAACGAACCAGTTCTTCGCATTGCCGTTCAGTACCGATAATGGGAGTAATTTCGGTGGCAATATCCGCCCTGATCATGTGAATGGAAGGAGCCGTTGCCTTAAGCTTGACACCAAAGCGGCTGCCCTGGCGTATTAACTGGGGCTCCTCCAAAACCATCTCGTCCAGGCTGGGAGTTACCACCCCGTAGCCGGCTTCCCGCACTTCCGCCAGAGCCTGGGCCACCTTGTCGTACTCCCGCTTGGCCACGGCCAGTTCCTTGACCAGCCTGAACAGTTCATGGTCTCCGCTGATCTTAAAGCCGGATTCTTCGCTCAAGACCTGGAAGAAAAGCTCCTGGGGGGAGGTTATTTCAATGGCGGCCACCCCGGTACCCATGTCCATTTTGGTGATCCTGACCGACTCGACAAAATCGCAGTCTCCCAGCCTTTCCACCGCGCCGTTAATATCCCGTAAACGGCGCACGTTCTGGATGGTCTCGCGAACCGAATCCTCCACTTTTTGCCTTAACCAGTGGTTGCTGTCCAGTTCCTCCACCCATTGCGGGAGCAGTACGTTAACCTCATTGACGGGAAATTCCATCAGTACCGTTTCCAGAATAAAAAGGGCGTCCTGCTGGGTCATCTGCAGGCAGTCCACCGGCAAAACGGGAACATCGTATTTTTCGGCCAGTTCTTCGGCCAGGGCTATCGTTTGAGGGTCCCGGGGACGGGTGCTGTTCAAAAGCACCAGAAAGGGACGGTTGATGTCCTTGAACTCGACAATAACCCTCTCTTCCGCTTCAACATAATTTTCCCGTGGGATGTCGGTAATGCTACCGTCGGTGGTAACCACCACACCCATGGTGGAGTGGTCCGCAATCACCTTGCGGGTGCCGATCTCCGCCGCCTCCTGGAAAGGAATGGGCTCGTCAAACCAGGGGGTTGATACCATCCGCGGGCCGCTTTCATCCTCGTAGCCCAGGGCGCCATCCACCCGGTAACCCACGCAGTCAACCAGGCGCATTTTTACCTTGAGGTTGGGCGAAATGGTTATTTCCACAGCTTCATTGGGCACGAATTTGGGTTCGGTAGTCATTACCGTCCTGCCGGCACCACTCTGGGGCAGCTCATCCTTGGCCCGTTCCCGGTCGTAGGGATTTTCGATGTTCGGAATCATCAACAGCTCGGCAAAACGCTTGATAAAAGTGGACTTGCCCGTGCGGACGCCGCCACTTACGCCCAGGTAGATATCGCCGCCGGTACGTTCCGCGATATCCCGGAAGATATCCACTTTTTCCATGGACGTATTCCCTCCTTAAAAGGTTTTACAGCCGGGAGCTTTCGAACCTGGTTTTTCCAATGGCATACATTAACAATATATATATATTAAACCCCCGCTGGAATATGACCGGGGGTAACTTTTTTTTGGCGGGATTTCCACGCGGTTGGTTTTAGTTTCAGGAAAAAAATTGGTTGCCCCGGCAGGAATTCTGTTATTGGTGTCGAACAATCTTTAAAAGAAGAAGAAGTTGTCAGGAAAGGGGAGTGATGCATGAAAAGGATGCCTTGCCCGCCGGTAAAGGCAGGGCTCCTGTGGCGGGCCTTTCTGTTGGGCTTTTTACTGGTGTGCCTGGTTCCGTCGGTTTCGTGGGCTGACCTCAAGCACACGGTGGCGGCCGGTGAGACACTTTACGAACTCAGCCGGCGGTATGGGACTACCGTTGAGGCTCTGCAGGCAGCCAATGGATTAAACGGGCACCTGATCTACCCTGGTCAGACACTGATTATCCCCGGTCCGGAAAAGGCAAAGCCGACCCGGAACACCGTGGCGGCCGGCAAATATACCCGTGCCGGGGTTAACAGATACACCGTCCGTCCGGGGGATTCACTGTATGTGATTGCACAGCGTTACGGCGTGCGTGAACAGGCAATCAGGGAGGCCAATAATTTAACCTCCGACCTTATTTTTCCGGGACAGGTTCTGGTTATCCCCGGTGGCACCGCCCGGGTGTCCCCCGACCGCCAGGTTTCCCGCGGCGAAACGGCCGACGTAAGGGCAGTACTGGCCATGGCTGTTTCCCTGCTGGGCAAGCCCTATGTCTACGGGGGCAGTGGCCCGGAAGCTTTTGACTGCTCCGGTTTTACTTCCTATGTGTTCCGGGAAACAGCAGGAATAAATTTACCCCATAACGCGGCTGCTCAAGCCCGGCTCGGCACCCGGGTTGGTCGCGATGATTTGTCCCCCGGGGACCTGGTTTTCTTCAGCTACTACGGCAGCGGTGATATTGACCATGTAGGTATTTATGTGGGCCAGGACCGGTTTATTCATGCTTCTTCCAGACAAGGGGTAAAATATTCCTCCCTCAACGAGTCTTACTATGCCGCCAATTACCGGGGAGCAACCAGGATACTGCGTTAATCCAAAAAAACGCCCGCTTTGGACAGGCGGGCGTCTGCTATTTCCGGGTTTTTTCACGCCACAGTGCGGCGGCCAGGGCCACCTCCTCCATTTCGCGCCGGCGGCCCCTGCTCATCAGGTTGACCACCGCTTCCCGGGGGGACAATCCCTCAAAAAGCACCCGGTACATCTGTTCGGTAATGGGCATTTCCACCCGGTACCGGGCCGCCAGGCGGTAGGCCGCCCGGGTGGTACGCACCCCTTCCACCACCATCTGTACACTGGCCACCGCTTCGGAAAGGCTCTTCCCCCGGCCGATTTCGATCCCGGCCCGGCGGTTGCGGCTGTGCATGCTGGTGCAGGTGACAATTAAATCCCCCACCCCGGCCAGACCGGCAAAAGTGAGGGGGTTGGCTCCCATGGCCAGCCCCAGGCGGGTGATTTCGGCCAGGCCCCGGGTCATTAAAGCTGCTTTGGTGTTGTCCCCAAAACCCAGCCCGTCGGCAATACCTGTGCCCAGGGCAATAATGTTTTTCAGGGCACCCCCCAGCTCTACCCCGGCCACGTCGGGGTTGGTATAAACCCGGAAGTTGCCGGTCATGAACAGGTCCTGGGCGGCCTCTGCCGCCGCCATATCCCGGCCGGCCACCACGACGGCGGTAGGAATTCCCCGCCCTACTTCTTCGGCGTGACTGGGTCCGGAAAGGACCACGTAACGGTTGGTTTCCTCTTCCCCGGCTTCCGCAACAAATACCCGGGAAAGGGTGAGGAGGCTGTCTTCTTCAATGCCCTTGGCCGCATTGATCAACAGTGCCCGGGCCGGCAGGTGCGGGAGTGACGCGCGCAGGACTTCGCGAAAAGCATGGGAAGGTACGCTGAAAATAACCGCCCGGGCGTTTTTTACCACCGCGGGAAGATCCGTGGTCACACGCACGTTTTGGGGGAGAGAAACTCCCGGCAGGTAGCGGCTGTTCTGACCTTCGGTATTAATTTGGGCGGCCAGATCCGCCCGGCGCGACCACATGTCCACCGGTATTCCTTTGCCGGCCAGCAGCACGGCCAGGGCCGTGGCCCAACTGCCGGCTCCCAGGATGGCTACCTTTTGTTTCACAACCGCCAACCCTTCCTTTTAACGGATTTTGGATTCGGTGCCGGCCAGCAGCCGGCGGATATTGGGCATGTGCTTGTATACGGCTATAACCGCCACCACCAGGGCAAAAGCCAGGTATTCACGGGGCCGGCGTAAAAGGAGCATCCACAGGGGCATTGAAACGGCAGCCACTATGGAACCCAGGGAGACGTAACGAAAAGCCGCCACCACTACCAGCCACAGCCCAAGGGCCAGAAGGGCGGCCGCCGGAGTAAGGCCGAGGAAAACTCCCAGGCCGGTGGCAATAATTTTTCCTCCCCTGAAGCCCAGGAATACCGGCCAGCCGTGCCCGGCGATTACGGCCAGGCCACAGGCCAGCTCGAGACCGTGTCCCCCCAGGTGACGCCCCAGGAGTACGGCCGCGAAACCCTTGCCGGTATCACCGATGAGGGCGATTGCGCCCGCCGCAGGGCCCAGGTTCCGCCAGACATTGGTGGTTCCGATATTGCCGCTGCCGTGTTGCCGGATATCTACCCCCCGGGCGCGTCCCAGCAGGTAGCCCGCGGGAATTGAGCCAATCAGATAGCTGACCACCACAGCCAGAACAGCCATTTTTCTCCCCCCTTTCAATCCCGCTGCCGCAGTACAAAGCGGATGGGCGTTCCCTCAAAGCCAAAGGCCGCCCGGAGCTGGTTTTCCAGGTAGCGCAGGTAAGAAAAGTGCATCAACTCCGGGTAGTTGACAAACAGGATGAAAGTGGGTGGTTTTACCCCGCCCTGGGTGGCGTAGAGTATTTTCAAGCGCCGGTTTTTATCGGCCGGCGGCGGGTTATGCAAAACGGCGTCCCTGATCAGCCTGTTCAGCTCTGACGTGCTGATGCGCAAGCACTGCTGCTGTGCCACCAGGTCGACCATTTCCAAAAGCCTGTGCACCCGCTTTCCGGTAAGGGCGGAGATGAAAACTACCGGGGCATAGGTCATGAAGGCCAGTTCCCGGCGAATCAGTTCGGTGAAGCGCTGGGAGGTACGGGTATCCTTTTCCACCAGGTCCCATTTGTTCACTGCCAGCACGCTGGCCTTGCCCTCTTCGTGGGCATAGCCGGCAATACGCTTGTCCTGATCGGTTACGCCTTCCAGGGCGTCCAGCACCACCAGGGCCACCTCGCAGCGGTCTACCGCCCTCAAGGAACGAATTACGCTGTATTTTTCTATGGCCTCCTCTATGCGGCTCTTTCGCCGGATGCCGGCCGTATCAACCAGCATGTAGCGGCGCCCTTCCCGCTCAAAATAGGTGTCAATGGCGTCCCGGGTGGTACCGGGGATGCCGCTCACGATCACCCGCTCTTCACCCAGAATGGCATTGACCAGGGAAGACTTGCCCACATTGGGCCGCCCGATGACGGCAATGCGGATGGTATCGGGTTCCCCTTCCTCCGCGGTTACGGGAGGCAAAACCGACACCAGGCGGTCCAGCAAGTCCCCGGTGTTCATCCCCTGGGCGGCCGAAATGGGGATGGGCTCGCCCAGGCCCAGGCGGAAAAAGTCCACAAGCTGACCGGTGCGCTGGAAATTTTCCACCTTGTTGGCCACCAGCAATACGGGCTTGCTGGTTCGCCGCAGCAGGGCGGCCACGTCCTCATCCGTACTCGTTAATCCCGCCCGGGCGTCCACCAGGAAAAGCACCACGTCGGCTTCTTCTATGGCCAGCTCTACCTGCCGCCGCACCTGCCGGGGAATATCCCCCGATTCCACAAAGTCCAGCCCGCCGGTATCTACGAGGGTAAAAACGCGCCCGGCCCACTCGGCATCCTGATAGAGCCGGTCCCGGGTTATTCCGGGCTTATCTTCCACTATGGCTATGCGGCTCCCCACCAGGCGGTTAAAAAGGGTGGATTTTCCCACATTGGGGCGCCCCACAATGGCTACTATCGGCTTTGACAAGGGCAGGATCCCTCCCTTTCCAAACAGGCCTCTACCAGTTCCGCCGGTCCATCAACCACTATCACGGGGCGGTCCAGGCGGCTGGAAAGTTCCGGCACAGTCATACCATCCAGAAAAACCTGCTCCGGCCGGCGCAGCATGACTGCGGGCAGGATTAAGGTTTGTCCCGGATTGCGGCATTGAAGGGCGGCTACAATGTCTTTTCCGGAAACAAGGCCGGCCACGGTCACCTGCGGTCCAAACAAACGGTTGGGGATGACGGCCAGTTCCACCGCCAGATTGTTGATTTCATTTAACCTGGCCGCCACCGGCGCCAGGACTCCTTCGGCCAGCACCCCCGTGGCCACGGTCACCCTCCGGGGGGAGGGCAGTGCCCGGGGCAGGGACCGGGAGATCTTCTCCCATTCATCCAGAAAGAGACGCACCAGTCCCACACCGTTTTCCGTCTGGGGAAAGTCGTCGTAACGCAGGGCAGGGGGAACTTTTCTTTCCGCCAGCAGGTAAAATTCATCGCCGGCAAAAACCACCGCGTGGGCGCAGCGTTCCAGGCAATGGTCCTGCCAGGTTTGTACCTGTTCCACTACCCGGGCCGCCTCTTCCCGGGTGAAGGGCCGCAGGGGGAAAAGCCCCTCCCGGTAACGGGTGAGACCCACCGGTACTATGGCCACGGAACGTACCGCCGGCCAGAGGTTCACCAGGTCCCTCACGGTGCGTTCCAGTTCCACCCCATCGTTTATCCCCGGGCACAGGACCACCTGGGTATGCATTTCAATTCCCCCCCGGGCCAGCCGGTGCAGTTGCTCCATGATCTTGCCGGCCCGGGGGTGGCCGAGCATTTTTTCCCTTAAAGCGGGGCTGGTGGTGTGCACCGATATGTAAAGGGGGGACAACCGCAGCCGGATGATCCGTTCCAGATCCCTCTCTCTCAAGTTGGTCAGGGTAATAAAGTTCCCCTGGGTGAAGGAAAGGCGGTAGTCGTCGTCTTTTATGTACAGGGTGGGGCGCAGGCCCCGGGGCATTTGATCGACAAAACAGAAAAGGCAGCGGTTCTGGCAGCGGCGGATGGGTTCCAGTCCTCCGCCGGCAAAATCCACGCCCAGGTCGTCGTCGTAATCCTTTTCCACGTCGTAGAGCCATTCCTCACCGTTGGCTTTGATCAGGGTAAGCGTCAGTTCTTCTTCACAGGTCAAAAAGCGGTAGTCCAGAATGTCCTCCACCGGCAGGCCGTTTACGGCCACCAGCCGGTCCCCCGGTTCCATGCCCAGTTCGGCGGCAATGCTGCCGGGGGCTACTCTTTCTATTACGAGACCCTGCGCCGCCATCATCGTCACCTTTCGCTGGAAAAAACGTCACCATACGTAACAAAACTTTACCATACCATACGTCTGTATTATATTGTAACTTCACCCATTGTCGCAAGCCGAAACTGGGGATACGTCCGTATAAAGATTCAGTAGGTAACTCTGTTCTGAAAATATACTCGCCTGCCGTTTGCACGCGCTCGCTCCGTTCGCCTCGCAGGCCAAACTAGCGCTCGACCTCGGGCTCCGGCGGGGTTCCCGGCCCATTCGGCATCCATGCCTCAGGGGCCGGCCTCGGGCATCCATGCCCTCGGCCCCGCCTCCACCCTCGGTCTCGCTAAGTTTGCCCAGCACTCAACAGGCTTCGAATGATGACCGACTAAACACAATCACTTTCGAGTCTGTTGAGTGCTGGGTCAAGGTCGCTCGCTTCGTGCAAAACGGCGGCTATTTTTCCTCTATTGGTGGCGCTGAGTGCGTCATGGACGCCTGCTTTAATTTTACACGGCCCTGGGGATACTTCAGAAAGCCACGCACCAAAGATGTTTCTCAGTGCTTCACAATGATGTAGACGCCGTTTTCCAGGTCGTGGACCATGGCGTCCAGGGTGCGGGCCAGATAACGGGCCATCTTGACCTGTTCTTCCTGGTTGCGGGCAAAAAAAATAGGCGCTCCTCCGGCGACAATATCCATGTTCAAGGTTACCACGGCCAGTATGCGTTCTGCCATTGCCATCCTCTCCCTCGTCTTTTACCTGGCGGCCATGCGTCCCGCTTCGGTTTTCAAGGGCCTGGAGCGGGCGCTTTCCAGTACGGGAGTGCGCTTCACCGCCAGGATCAAAGCATCCATGTCCCTTTCCACCGGCACCGTGTACAGTCCCACCGCCCCGCTGTCGGGGTCGATGCGGGCCAGAGGGGTGAATTCGGGAAGATCCACGTCCTTTTTGGTTCCCAGGAGCACCGTGACGGTGTGGGCCATGGCCTGGCGCTGTCCCAGATCATGGATGGTGGCCCGGGCATCGGCATTCTTTGGTTTGATTAAAACCGCCAGGCCTTCAGCCGTAATCTTTTCGCGCATTTCCGTTAAACCAATATTGATAAACCCTATGTTTTCCACCATGAGGATGGAATCTTTAAACCATATTCTGGCCGGGACAACCTCGCATATATCCCCGATGGTCTCCCCGGCCATAAAGGTGCGCACAAAGAGGATGGCCAGCAGGGCCATGATAACCGCCGCCGGGGTCTTCCCCAGTTCGTAGGCAATGCTGGTAAAAAGGGCGCAGGCCATGGTCAGGTAGTTGCGGGCTTCAAAGGTGCGGGCTATCCCCTCGATATAATCGCTGCCCCGCTTGACCAGCTCGTTTTCGTCCAGATGTTCCAGGGTTTTTCTTTCGATACCACGGATTTCCCGGAACTGGCTGGCAGCCAGGGCCAGAAAGGTCACCGCCGTATAATCCGGTTTCAGGATGGCCGGGATGGCCACCGCCCCCAGGGCCGAGGCAATAAAACCCAGGGACAGGTGGGAGAGATAGCCGTGGGGGTAGCCGGGATACTGGCGGTAGTCCAGCCGCAGCATGACCATGCGGGCCACAGTCCCGGCCAGTGTCCCGGCAATGATGGTACCAAGGTAATGTTCCAATTTACTTCCACCCCTAATCCTGGCGGATGCGTTCCAGGTGGTCCCTGGCCGCTTCGCTGGCACCGGGATCTTTATGGCCCGGGGCAGGGACATGGGTGGCTTTTTCGGCAGTGTCCAGATCGGGTTTTCTGGCCCGCCTGGGGGCAAAAAAGCTGGCAAATTCCCGGCCAAAGAAGTCGCCGAGCCTGCTTTTGGCCCTGTCCCAGCTGCCGGCGCTGATGAGCAGGAAGGCTCCACCGCCCAGCAGGGTCAAGGCGATAATCCAGCCCAGGGCTTTCCAGCTACCCGGTGTTCCTGCCGTGCGGTCGGTAATTGGTTTGGGCGCTCCTTGAGGCGGGGGCCCGGTGAGGCCGAGTACAACCGGGACGGCGTCGGCCAGGAGGGAGACGCCCCGCTCGGCCTCCTCCTTGGTATTGGTGTGCGTACCCGCTTCAATGAGCAGGGCGGTAGGCATAAGATCCTGGTTGTAGTTACCCTGGGCGGTGAAGATTTCTTTCACTATCGGCTTGTGTACGCTGTTGGCATAGGACATAAGCCTTTTGGCAAAATCAAGGTTGGCCTGCATCCGGGGGTTTTCCCGTCCCACCACCAGCCGTGCTTGAGCCACCTGCTGTTCGGAAATGTAACGCCGGTAATAGGTGGGGTCGGGCACTCCATCCCTGTGCACATCGAAAAGGGCAATAGGGTTATTTTGCATCAATCTTACTGCCGTTCTCCGGGAACGGTAGTAGGCGTTGTCATCGTGGGGGTCGTGGGGAGTTTTGTCGTAATCCACTCTCACCCCGCCATTTTTCAAGCGGTTCACCAGGGTTTCCCCTACTTGATAGATGCCTCCTTTAAAGGGGATGGATTCCGAGCCGTCCGTAGGCACATAGGATTCATCGCTATGGGTATGGTAGATACCCACCGGCCGGGTGTTCCGGACCACCTGGACGACGGGAACCTCCAGCCGGCTGTAAAATTCGTTGTAGGCCAGCAGGTCCCTGTCCATTCCGATAAAGCGGGCGCAGGCGGTATTGCCCTGTATTCTGACCACCCGGTAATGACGGCCTTCGGCGGTGAAAATTTCGTCACCCACCGCAACCCGGCGTGAAACCAGGCTGATCACCCGGCCATGCTCGTCCTTTACCGTGCATACGTTGCCCACCCGGTGGTCGTTTTCTGCTTCTTTGAAAAAGGAAGCCAATGACCATACCGGTTGGGTGAGCCGGGAAGCCGATAAACCTACCAGCAGGGATATTCCTGCCAGCAGCAGGCCGATTCCCCAAATGATCCTGCTTTTTGCCCCGGTCATCTTAATGACCCCCTTTCACCGGTTTTGCGACCATCTTTCCCGGCTGCGTCTTCGTCGCCGCCGCCGGCATTCGCTCCCGGTTTGCGTAAAGCCTTGAGCAGCGCCTCCGGCCGCCCCTTTGTCACAGGGCCTCCTTGAAGCCGTTCCCGCACCTCACCCACCACTTCGGCCAGGAGTACGGCCAGGATTCCCGCCAGCACAATGGCATCGAAAGCGCCGGCTCCGCCAATGGCCACCCGGCCTGCCGGGGCACCGCGGCCGGCCAGCCAGAAATAGTAACCTATATCCAGAGCCAGCAACCCGAGGGTGGCTGAAACAAAGGCGGCCCGCCTGGAACGTCCGGCCAGGTAACCCACCAATCCGGCCGCCAGCGGGTAAAGCCACAGGGCATCCAGGATTTCGTACCTGCCCCCGGGTTCAGGCAGGCCGCGCATCACCAGGGAGCCCAGGGCATAGACCACCAGGGCGGTTACCCCCGCCCCCACAAGGGCACGGGTGCGTTCCGCAGCGGTACCTGCTTTGGAGAGCAGGTAAATGGCCAGACCCAGGGGAACCAGTCCGCCGCCGACGTTAATGGAAACGGGGTAGCGGCCGCCCGGGATGGGTATGGAGATGAAACTGCCTATGATCATGGCCACAATTACCGCCAGGGCACCCCTGTCGGTAAGGCGCATGCGGTCCAGAGCCCGGTGTGCCAGGCCGAAAAAGATCAAAAGGGAAACAATAATTAGTGCGGTGAAACCCACGGGAAAGCCGGTCATTTGCAATCCTCCTCGTTGTTAATTCTTTTTTTAGACTGCCCCGGCCGGGTGTAAATATGCAAAAAAAAAGCGGCGTCTTATACGCCGCTGTTCTTTGAGTAAAGGCAGGTTTATTTTTCAAAAAGGTCTCCTACTACCTCACCTATAGTTACACTGGCACCGTTACCGGTGTGTTGATGTCCCGGTTCCTTGGCGCGCCGGCTTTCCCTTTCCCGCTCCCGGTTGACTTCCCGGATGGACAGGCGGATCCGCTTTTCGGCGCGGTCCACATTGAGTACCTTGACTTCCACCTCGTCTCCTTCCTGAACCACTTCATCGGGGGTGGCTACATGCCGGTCGGCCAGGTGAGAAATGTGCACCAGTCCCTCCACCCCCGGCTCCAGCTGTACAAAGGCTCCAAAAGGTGCGAGCCGCACTACCTTTGCCCGTATGATGCTGCCCACGGGATATTTTTCTTCCACGTTATCCCAGGGATTGGGTAACACCTGCCTTAAGCCCAGGGAAATTTTTTCATTCTCCCGGTCCACCCGGAGGACCATTACGTCTACTTCGTCGCCCACATTTACCACTTCGGAGGGATGGTTAACCCGGTACCAGGCCATTTCCGAAATGTGCAGGAGTCCATCCACGCCGCCAATGTCCACGAAGGCGCCAAAACTGGTAAGCCGGCGTACCACGCCCCGTACCACCTGGCCCTCCTGTAAACTTTCCAGCATTTCCTTGCGCCTGCGGGCTGCTTCTTCTTCCAGCACGGCCTTGCGGGACAGGATGACTTTCCGCTTGCCCCGGTTCAATTCGATTACCTTCGCCCTGACCGTTTCTCCCACATACTTGCCCAGATCCTCCACATAGCCCCTTTCAACTAAAGAGGCAGGCAAAAAGGCTCTTAGGCCCACATCCACCAGAAGACCGCCTTTGACAACTTCCCGCACGGTGCCTTCCACCGGCTCGCCGTTCTCCAGGTGCTCATTTAATTTTACCCAGGCCCTTTCCGCATCGGCCCGTTCCTTGGAAAGGATAAGCCGGCCCTCATTGTCTTCTGCTTTGATGACGGCTACTTCTATCTCATCCCCGACTTTTACCACTTCTGCGGGGGAACTTACATTGTAGCAGGATAGTTCTCTTAAGGGAATAATGCCTTCCGACTTGGCTCCTACATCCACCAGCACTTCGTCGGGACCCACCTGGACCACTACACCCTTCACGATTTGCCCCGGACGCAGGGATTTTACCTCTACGGCTTCTTTCATGCTGTCATCTACACTGGCGGTTTCGGCGGCATTTCCCCCCGTGCCGGCTGCAGCGCCGGTTGTGCAGCCAGCGGCGGGTATTTCCTCCGCAGTTTCCCGGGCGACAGCGCCGGCGGCTTCGTCGTTTCTGTCCCCGGTGGTATCCTGGGCGGTATGCGGAACTTCCCCGGCAGTCTCCCCGGCAGCACCGCCGGGGGCTACCTGTTGTCTTTCCTCCCCGTCAACGTTTGTGTCTTTGATGCTTTCCTCCACAGCTACCATCTCGCCCAACTCTTTCATCCGTCGTTCTACCTCCTCGATAATCCAGTCAGGTGTGGATGCCCCTGCCGTCAATCCCGCTACCTTTACCCCCCTGAACCAGGCGGGTTCCAGTTCCCGGGCGGTTTCCACTTGATAGGTAGGTACACCCGCCTGCCGGCACAGGGTGGCCAGCTTGCGGGTATTGGCGCTTGCTGCTCCGCCAACCACCACCATCACATCCACCTCCCGGGCCAGTTCCAGGGCGGCCTGCTGCCTGGCCCCGGTGGCATGACAGATGGTATTGTATACTTTCAGCTGTCCCGCTTTTTGTTGCAGGACATCCACCACTGCCTGGAAGTTGGCCAGCGGCTGGGTGGTTTGGGCCAGCACGGCCATCCGGGGTACTGCCGGCAACTTTTGGGCTTCCCCGGGCCCCTCCACCACTACCGCCCGCCCACCGGTCCAGTCCACAATACCCTGAACCTCGGGATGATTTTTATCGCCCACTACCACCACCAGCGTGCCGCCGGCGGCTTCCGAGTGGGCCAGCTCCTGTGCCCTGCCCACAAAGGGGCACGTGGCATCCACTACCTTCAAATCGCGTTCCCTGGCAGCAGCCAGAACACCGGGGCCCACGCCGTGGGAGCGAATGATCAGCTTTCCCCCGGGACGGGCTTCTTTCACCCCGGCTATTTCCTGTATCCCCGCTGCTGCCAGTTTTTCCATCACCTGCGGGTTATGGATCAGGGGGCCCAGGCAGTAAACGGGCCCGTCCCGTTCCCTGGCCGTTTGCAACGCCAGATTCAGTGCTCTTTTTACGCCAAAACAAAAACCCGCTTTTGCAGCCCGCCGCACTTCCATTGACAAATCACCGTCTTACTTACCCGCTGTCCATAAGCCTGGCAATTTCCCGCATTAATTCCCGACTGACCGCCTGGTAATCCGGCCGGCCGGTTTGGTTGTCACGGGAAAACACCAGCGGTTTACCTATATGTACCCGGACCTTGCCGAAGACTCCCCGGGTGTTGAGCACCGCCACCGGCAGTACGGGCACCTTTGCCCGCAGGGCCAGCATGGCTGCTCCCAGATGTGGTTCCAGGAGCTCACCGCTTTTGCTTCTGGTTCCTTCGGGAAAAATACCTACCACCCGGCCCTGCTTTAACAGTTCCAGTGCCCGCCGGATGGCCTGCCTGTCGCCACCGCCCCGGCGTACGGGAAAGGCACCTAAAGCCCGTATTACCGGTCCCAGAAGAGGTATGCGAAACAGCTCGGCCTTGGCTATAAAGTGCACCTGGCGGTCCAGGGCGCAGCCCACCACAACGGGGTCCCAGTAGCTGACGTGGTTACTGACCACCAGCACCCCTCCCGAACGGGGAAGGTGATGTGTTCCCACCACTTCCCAGCGACGGATAAAGGCCAGGATCACCCGGCATACTGCCCGGGCAAAACGGTAAAACATCAGAACGACCTCCCCAGAACCCGGGCGGCAATCATTTCAACCACTTGTTCGGCATTCAGGTGTGAACTATCAATAATCCAGGCATCCGGGGCCGGCATTAATGGAGCCACGGAACGGCAACTGTCCTGCCTGTCCCGTTCCGTGATTTCCTGGATTAATGAATCCAGGGGAACGTGGTGACCCTGGGCCTGCAGATCCATCTGACGCCGTCTGGCCCGGACTTCGGGCGATGCGGTAAGGAAAATTTTCACTTGTGCGTTTGGGAGAACCACTGTACCCACATCCCGACCATCCATAACCACATTTTGACATCTTGCCAGCTCCCGCTGCCGGCGCATCAAGACTTCCCGCACGCCGGGCAGGCTGGCCACCAGTGAAACGTGGCGTGAGACTTCCGGTTCCCGGATGGCCCGGGTTACGTCTTCACCGTCAAGAAATACCCGGGTCAGGCGGTCGGGATCAGTGGTTAATTCTATCCGGCTCTCATCGGCCAGTGCCTTTAAAGACTCTTCATCGGTAAGGTTTAACCCCCGGCGCAGGGCCTTCAAGGTTATTGCCCGGTACATGGCTCCGGTATCGATATATAAAAAGCCCAATCGCCGGGCCAGTTCCCGGGCCACCGTACTTTTACCCGCCCCGGCCGGGCCATCGATGGCAACAGACATCCTGGGAACCATGGTCATCTCCCTATTATAGTAACACAAATATCTTATTAATTTCGACACCGCAAAATTTTTTCCTTTCAACAAGAGAAAAAAGAAGCCGGGGGAAATCCTCCCGGCATTAGTCTACCCGTAAAGTGTTTAAAATACCGGCGAAACCGGGGAAGGAAACATCCACACACCCCGCATCCTGAATTACCGTTTTGCCCCGGGCGACCAGGCCCGCTACGGCCATGGCCATGGCTATGCGGTGATCCCCGTGGCTTTCGCATAAGGCCCCCGTGAGGGGGCGGCCACCCCGTACCCGCAGGCCATCGGCCAGCGCTTCCACTTCCACGCCAAATTTCCTTAACTCTCCCACCACGGTGGCAATGCGGTTGCTTTCTTTCACCTTCAGTTCCGCAGCATCCCGTACTACCAGTTCTCCTTCTGCCAGGGCACCGGCCACGGCCAGAATGGGAATTTCATCGATGAGGCGGGGAATCAATTCCCCACCAATGGTAATACCTTTAAGACGGGAATAACGAACCCGGATGTCGGCTACCGGCTCACCACCCAGGTGGTGCCGGTTGAAAATCTCCAGATCGGCACCCATGGCCCGCAGCACTTCCAGAATGCCGTCCCGGGTGGGGTTGACCCCGACTTCCCGTATGGTCACGTCGGAACCGGGTACCACCGCCGCCGCTACCATAAGGAAAGCAGCCGAGGAGATGTCGCCCGGCACTGTTACCCGTCGCCCCGCCAGGACCTGCCCGCCCCTTATCCAAACGGTAAGTCCCTCTTTATGTATTTCGGCACCGAAGTATTGCAGCATGCGTTCCGTATGATCCCGGGACGGGGCGGGTTCAGCAACCCTGGTTTCACCCCGGGCCGAAAGGCCGGCCAGCAACAGGGCCGACTTTACCTGGGCGCTGGCTACGGGCAGGGAAAAGCCTGCACCCTGCAGTTCACCACCCCGCACCGCCAGGGGAGCCAGGCTGGCCTCCTGGCGCCCCCAGATGCGGGCGCCCATCCGGGATAAGGGGGCGGTGACCCGTTTCATGGGCCGCCGGCGCAGGGAGGCATCCCCGGTAATCACGGTAAAAAAGGGCAACCCGGCAAGGATGCCCAGCATAAGACGTATGGTTGTACCGGAATTGCCCGCGTCCAGCACGTTTTCCGGTTCCTTCAGGCCCGCAGGACCCCGGCCGTGTACCGTGAGCCGGCCGTTTTCATCGGGGCCGGTGAAAGACACTCCCATTCCGGCCAGGCATTTCACCGTAGCCAGGCAATCGGCTCCCATGAGAAAATTTTCAATTTGTGTATCACCTTCAGCCAGGGCGCCCAGCATGGCCGCCCGGTGCGAGATGGATTTATCCCCGGGAACCCTGGTGATCCCCCGCAGCGCCCGGGGTGGGGTAATTTCCAGGTTCATAACTTGCCTGCCTTTCTTTACTTGTAAATATTCAGTGAATCCGGTTGGATGCGGCGCTGTCCCCGCTCACTCCAATGCTTCGCGTAAGATGCGCACCGCGGCTCGCTTTGGACCGGCTCCGTTTTTTCGTACGGGTGACGGCCGTCCCTCGTCGCTCCAGTGCTCCGGGCCGACGAAACATCGGCTTGTCTCGGAGCGAACCTGGCAGCGCTGCATATGCGCTTGATAGTTTTGTACTCAACGTAATACTATAGTTTAAGTTCCTTGTTCTATCTACCGTCACTTTTACCAGCGCGATTCGCGCTGCCGGTTCGCTAGCCTCGACTGCGCCGTGTTTCGTTACCGGCCCTCCGCAAGTCGCTCCTTAGCGACGGCCGTCACCCACGACGGTATTTGTACCTTGAAAGTTCTCTTCCCGGTAGTTCATCATGCGTCCTCGAGAGCCAGCCGGTAGCCTTGCTTCGCCGGGTGCTGTTACCGGCGCTTCGCAAGTCGTTCGCTCCGGACAGCGCCGCATCCTTGTCACAACGGTTTTACTGAAATATTTGCCATTACTTTTTACCTCTTGACTACCTGGTAGCCGGCCTGTCTCAAGATATTCGCTGCTTCGTCCTGTTCGGTGGCGGTGGCGAAGGCCAGGCGTATGGAGCCCCCTTCCCCCTCCCGCACCCGGAGGATTTCGATGTCGCTAATGTTGATGCCCGCATCTCCTAAGAGGCCGGCTATTTTAGCAATCATACCCGGGCGGTCGGGAACCCCTACCACTATTTCATGCATGGCCCCCAGATATCCCCGCATGCGGGCGGGGACTTTTTTACGCACCCGGCTGGCCCGTTCTAAAAGGGCGAGGATTTTTTCGCCGTCACCATTTTTGATTACTTCTTCCAGTTGATCCAGTTGCCGGCGAAAGACGGCCAGCACCCCGGCAACGGCCGGTGTGTTCGAGAGAAAAATATCCCGCCACATCAGGGGATTGCCGGCGGCCACCCGGGTGGTGTCCCGGAACCCCCCGGCACCCAGGGGGAGAAATGCTTCTCCCCCCGGCAAATCCACCAGGGTATTCACCAGGGCCACCGCCACCAGGTGGGGCAGGTGGCTGACGGCAGCCACGGCCCGGTCGTGTTCTGCAGGGGTCATTTCCACCACCTGAGCTCCCACCCCGGCGGCCAGTGCCCTTACCCGTTCCAGGGCCGGCGGAGGCGTGTCCGGGAGGGGGGTGATGATGTAAAAGGCGTTTTCAAAAAGGTAGGGATCCGCCCCGGCCATGCCCGTATATTCCGAGCCAGCCATGGGGTGGCCGCCCACAAACCAGGCTCCCGGGGGCATTATTTCCGCCGCCCGGGTGCAGACTACCGCCTTGGTGCTGCCCACATCGGTGACCACCGTACCCGGCGAAAGACGTGATTTCAGCCGGGTCAGGACGGACAGGGTTTCACCCACCGGTGTGGCCAGGATGACCAGTTCCGATCCGGATACCGCTTCCGCGGCATCAAACGACGCTTCGTGTATGGCCCCTGATTCCCGGGCCAGGCGAAGGTTTTCCGGGTTTTTATCCACCCCTACCACCCGGCGGGCCAGGGAGCGGCGGCGCAAGGCCAGCCCCAGAGAGCCGCCTATTAAACCCACGCCGATGATGGTCACCCGGTTAAACATTAGCAGATCCCCCGGCCAGATGGCGGTTTACGGCCCGGGCTACACTGTGTAATTCCTTCATCATGTGGGCAAAATTTTCCGGGGTTAAAGACTGCGGGCCGTCGCACAGGGCTTCCGCCGGGTTGGGGTGCACCTCGACCAGCAGGCCATCGGCACCGGCGGCGACCGCCGCCCGGGCCATGGTGGGCACAAACCGCCATTTACCGACGCCGTGGCTGGGGTCTACCACCACCGGCAGGTGGCTTAAGTATTTGACCACCGGCACGGCGGTAAGATCCAGAGTGTTGCGGGTGTAGTTTTCAAAGGTGCGGATGCCCCGCTCGCACAGGATCACCCGATGGTTGCCCCCGGACATAATGTATTCTGCCGCCATCAGCCACTCTTCAATGGTGCATGAAAGGCCGCGTTTTAAAAGAACAGGTTTATCGACCCGGGCTACTTCCCGCAGGAGGAAGAAATTTTGCATGTTCCGGGCACCGATTTGCAAAATGTCGGCGTATTCCGCCACCAGGGGCAGGGTGCGTACATCCATTACTTCCGTGACTATTTTTAACCCGGTTAGTTCCCGGGCTTCGGCCAGAAGCTTCAAACCCTCCTCTTCCAGCCCCTGAAAGGAATAGGGGGAAGTACGGGGCTTATAAGCCCCCCCTCGTAAAATGGTAGCCCCGGCGGCTTTCACCTGCCGGGCCGCCTCCAGCAACTGTTCCCGGCTTTCCACCGCACAGGGTCCGGCCATCACATGGATCTCTTCCCCTCCGATGGCCAGATCCCCCACCATGACCACGCTGTCTTCCGGATGAAAGGCCCGGCTGGCCAGCTTGTATGGTTGGAGCACCGGCATTACCTTTTCCACGCCGGGCATGGCTTCCAGGGCCATGTCCTCCAGGCGGGTGCGGTCGCCAATGATCCCGATGATGGTCCGCTCTACCCCCTGGGAGAGGTGTGTTTCAAAGCCGTTTTTTTTGAGCCGCGCTATTACCGCTTCTACCTGCTCCCCGGTTGCTTCCTTTTGCATGACGATAATCATTTTTTTACCTCCCGTACTGTCCGTACTGCCGTTATTTTACCCGTAAAACCAAACAGGGCACCCTTTTAAGGAGGTGCCCGCAGGGCCAAAAATACATAGACCATCCCTCCCCTACCGTACTACCATCCTGCAACCATAACACAATTTTATCTTAGCATGTGTCACCATTGCTGGCAACGCCTTTTATAGTGGTGTTCGTTTCAAAATTGTGCAGGTAACTCTGTACTCGCCTGCCGTTTTGCACGCGCTCGCTACGTTCCCCAGCACTCACCCAGCACTCACCGGTTCCAGGCATTTGCGCAGCAACTAAGCCACATATAGTTAGCAGTATTACTATCAGAGAACCCGGTTACGGTCGCTCGCTTCGTGCAAAACAGCGGCCATCTTATCCGCTGTAAGTTATGGTAGCTCTGTTTTTTTAGGACAGCCTGCGTCCGAGGCTTTCAGCCAGGGGGCGCAGCTCTGCCATAAGCCGCCCCAGTTGTTCGGGGAGCAGAGACTGGGGGCCGTCGGAAAGTGCCTCTTGAGGGCAGGGATGGACTTCCAGCATTAACCCGTCGGCTCCCGCCGCTACCGCCGCCCGGGCCACCGGGGCCACCAGGGAGCGGCGTCCCGTGCCGTGGCTGGGATCGGCAATTACAGGCAGGTGGGAAAGCTCCTTAACGGCAGGGATGGCGTTTATATCCAGGGTGTTCCGGGTATAGGTTTCAAAGGTGCGGATGCCACGCTCGCACAGGATCACCCTGTGGTTGCCCCCGGCCAGAATATATTCCGCAGCCAGCAGCCACTCCTCGATGGTGGCGGCGAACCCTCTTTTGAGCAGCACGGGATGCTGAACCCGCCCGACTTCCCGCAACAGGTCGAAGTTTTGCATATTGCGGCTGCCGATCTGGAGAATATCGGTGTATTTCAAGACCATGTCCAGGTAGCGCACGTCGGTGACCTCGGTGACCACGGGCAGACCGGTCAGTTCCCGGGCCCGGGCCAGAATACGCAGGCCTTCTTCTCCCAGTCCCCTGAAGGAATAGGGAGAGGTGCGGGGTTTAAAAGCCCCGCCCCTCAAGATATGTACCCCCATCTCCTTGAGGGTCCTGGCCAGCCCCAGCATCTGCTCTTCACTCTCTACGGCACAGGGGCCGGCAATAATTACTACCTGGCCGTCTCCGAGGCGGCAGGTTTTTAGATCAATCACCGTGTTTTGCGGCTGGTGTTCCCGGCCAGCCAGTTCATAGGCAGGCAAGGTGCGTACCTCCTTAACAACCTTTGAACATCAGGCACACTTTTCGATAGCAGACTTGATATCCTTAACCAGGGCGGCCACCGCCGGAGCGGGATCACCCGTACCCGCCCGGGCCACCAGGTCGACGATGGCGCTGCCCACCACCATGGCATCACAGTACGGTGCCACCGCGGCAGCCTGCACCGGGCCGGCAATGCCGAAGCCAATGGCGCAGGGAAGCTGTATGTGCCGGCGCACCCTCCGCATGAATTTCGCCAGGTCGGTGTGGATCTCCTCCCGGGCACCGGTTACTCCGGTAACCGAAACGCAGTAGACAAAGCCCCGGGCCGCGGGAGCCATGGCGGCCAGCCTTTTTTCGGTGGTGGTAGGAGCCACCAGGGGTATGAGGGCGAGTCCGTAATGATCGGTATGCCCCAGCAATTCTCCGCTCTCTTCAAAGGGCAGGTCGGGCACGATCAGGCCGTCTATCCCGGCCCCGGCGGCGTCCCGGGCAAAATCTTCCAAACCATACTGGTAAACGGGATTGTAGTAGGTCATCAGGATTAAAGGAACACCTGTGTTTTGCCGGATACCGGCGCACGTGCGGATGATGTCCCTAACCCGCACGCCATTGGCCAGGGCCCGGGCGGAGGCCTTCTGGATAACCGGGCCGTCGGCTACAGGATCCGAAAAGGGGATGCCCACTTCCACCAGGTCGGCCCCGGCCTCTGCCATGGTTCTGACCAGCCTGGCGGTTGTATCCAGATCCGGGTCCCCGGCGGTAATATAGGTGATCAACCCCTTTTTCCCTTCTTGAGCCAGGGCGGAAAAACGTTGGGTGATACGGTTTCCTTTCATATTTTAGCCCTCCCCTCCCAGGGCGCGGGCTACAGTTTGCACATCCTTGTCCCCCCGGCCGGAAAGGTTTACCACGATGATGGCTTCTTGAGGCATTTCCCCGGCCATCTTCACTGCCTGGGCCAGGGCATGGGCACTTTCCAGGGCCGGAATGATTCCCTCGGTGCGGCAGAGCAGTTGAAAGGCTTCCAGGGCCTCCTCATCGGTTACGGCAGTATAGACAACCCTGCCCGTTTCTTTCAAATAGCTGTGCTCGGGACCCACACCGGGATAATCCAGCCCGGCGGAAATGGAGTGGGCCAGGTTGATCTGGCCATCTTCATCCTGCAGGACGTAGCTTTTCGAGCCGTGCAGAATACCCGGTCGGCCCCGGTTAAGGGTGGCGGCGTGTTTACCGGTATCCAACCCGCAGCCCGCTGCTTCCACCCCGACCAGTTTTACTTCCCTGTCTTCAAGGAAAGGGTGGAATATGCCCATGGCATTGCTACCCCCGCCCACGCAGGCCACGATTACATCGGGCAGCCTCCCGGTTTGCTCCTGCACCTGCCGGCGGGTCTCCACCCCAATCACGCGCTGGAAATCCCGCACCATCACGGGATAGGGATGGGGGCCTGCTACCGACCCGATCAGGTAATAAGTGGTATCGACATTGGTCACCCAATCCCGCATGGCTTCGTTCATGGCATCCTTCAGGGTACGGCTCCCCGCCGTCACACCAACCACCGTGGCACCCAGGATGCGCATGCGGAAGACGTTCAGGGCCTGACGGGCCATATCCTCTTCGCCCATGTATACGGCACATTCCATGCCGAACAGCGCAGCGGCGGTAGCTGTGGCCACCCCGTGCTGGCCGGCACCCGTTTCGGCAATAATCCGCTTCTTACCCATACGCCGGGCCAGGAGAATCTGGCCAATGGTATTATTTATCTTGTGGGCACCGGTGTGGTTGAGGTCTTCCCTCTTGAGATAAATCCTGGCCCCCCGGCAGTGTTCACTCAGACGGCGGGCAAAATACAATGGTGAGGGCCGTCCCACGTATTGCTGCAGATAATATTCCAGCTCCTGCCAGAAGGACGGGTCCCGGTGGGCTTCCTGGTAGGCCGCGGTCAGTTCTTCCAGGGCCGGCATAAGGGTTTCCGGCACGTAACGGCCTCCAAAGGATCCAAAGTAGCCCCGTTCATCCGGTAAAGGCATGTGTTTTTCCCCCTTGTATATACTGTTAAAGGCCTTTGGCTGCGGCAATAAAGCGGCGGATTTTGTCCGGGTCTTTTTTTCCCGGCTGCCCGTCCTTTTCCACTCCGCTGCTGACGTCCACCCCGTAGGGCTGCACTGTAACTACGGCCCGGCCGACATTCTCCGGCGTTAGACCGCCTGCCAGGATGAGGGGACGGGAAAGCTTTAAACCGGCGGCCAGCTGCCAGTCAAAGGGCCGCCCGGTGCCCCCCCTTTGACCGGCCACAAAGGTATCAAGCAATATGGCATCTGCCGGATGACCGGACAACTCTACCGGGTCGATTTCATCACCAACCCGGAAGGCCTTGATCACCCTGCGGCCCAGGGCGCGGCAGTAGTCCGGGGATTCGCAGCCGTGCAGCTGGATCGCGTCCAGCCCGCAGTATTCCGCCACGGCCCGCACTTCTTCCAGCGGAGCATCTACAAATACTCCCACCCGGGTGATGAAAGGCGGCAATTCTCTGCAAATCCGGCAGGCCTGGGACGGGGTAATGCGCCGGGGACTGGGAGCAAAGACAAAACCGAGGGCATCCGCTCCCGCTTCAGCGGCCGCCAGGGCGCTGGAAATATCAGTGATGCCGCAGATTTTTACCCTTACCATGGAACGATACCTTCCCCCAGCAGTTCTTTCACCTTTCGTTCTACATCACCGGCTCTCACCAGGGCCTCTCCCACCAGGGCCGCATCCACCCGGCAGCGGGCCAGGGCCAGCATATCCTCTCTGGAATTAATGCCACTTTCGCTGACCACCACCACTCCGGGGTCGGTGATTTTCTCCCGCAGGCGGAAGGTAGTGCTGAGATCCGTGGAAAATGTGTGCAGGTTCCGGTTGTTAATGCCGATGATGGTGGCTCCAGATGCCCGAGCGCGCTCCAGTTCTTCTGCAGTGTGCACTTCCACCAGGCAGCTCATGCCCAGCTCACCGGCCAGTGCTTGAAAGGTGGTCAACTGCCGGTCATTGAGCGCCGCGACAATAAGCAGGACGGCATCTGCCCCCAGGCAGCGGGCTTCGTATATTTGATAAGGGTCGATGATAAAGTCCTTGCACAAAAGAGGCAACGGGCTTTCCCGGCGCACCAGGGGCAGGAACGCGCGATGCCCCCGGAAAAAGCGGTTATCGGTAAGTATGGAAATGGCCGCGGCACCGGCCCGGGTATAAATCCGGGCTGTTTCTACCGGTTTCATGCCTTTTACCAGCCAGCCTTTAGATGGTGATGCCCGCTTGATCTCGGCTATGAGGGTCACTTTCCCGGGCCGGCGCAAGAAACTGCCCAGGGGCCTGGTGGGTCCAAGCGCCTGGACCCTGTCAATTAACCGGGAAAGGGGGCGCATTTCCCGGCGGGATTGAATCTCCCGGTGTTTGTGGGCAATAATTTTCTCCAGGATCAAAGGCTGACCACCTGCCTGCCGGACCGGCGGGTGAAAGCCACCAGTTCGTCAAGCTTTCCTGCAGCCGCACCGCTGTCAATACTGGCGGCGGCCAGGGCCAGACCCCCGGCCAGATCCCCGGCCTTGCCGGCAGCCACCAGGCCCAGAGCGGCATTAAGGAGCACGGTATCCCGGCAGGGACCGGGAGCTCCCCGGAGTATTTCCCTGGCCAGGGCCGCATTGTGTTCCGGGCTGCCCCCGGCCAGGGCCTCCACGGGAACGTAAGAAAAACCGTAATCGGCCGGATCCAGGGAATATTCCCTGATTTCTTCTTCCCGCACTTCGGCCACCACTGCCGGGCCGGCCGGGGAGATTTCGTCCAGCCCCCCCGCTCCGTGCACTACAAAGGCCCGCCTGGTCCCCAGCCGGGCCAGTACCCGGGCGATAACGGGTACCAGTTCCGCACTGTACACCCCTATAATCTGGGCTTTTGCTCCGGCAGGATTGGTTAAGGGGCCAAGGACGTTAAAGACCGTGCGAATGCCTATTTCCCGCCGGGGTCCCGCCGCATGCTTCATGGCTTTATGCAGAACCGGGGCAAAAAGGAAGGCCATTCCTACCCTGTCCAGGCACTCCTCCAGGTCCGCGGGAGATAACTCCAGATTTACCCCCAGTGCTTCCAGCACGTCGGCAGACCCGCAGCGGCTGGATACGGAACGGTTGCCGTGTTTTGCTACCGGAACCCCTGCCCCGGCCAGCACGAAGGCGGCGATGGTGGAAATGTTAAAGGTGTTGGCCCCGTCTCCCCCCGTGCCGCAGGTGTCCACCAGCAAGGGGTGTCTGGAACGAACCGGCGTGGCGTGACGGCGCATGGACCGGGCGAAGCCGGTAATTTCTTCTATTGTTTCCCCTTTAAAACGCATGGCAGTGAGCAGCGCGGCAATCTGTGCCGGGCTCGCCTGCCCGGTCATGATTTCATCCATTACCTGTTCCGCCTCTTTTTCGGTCAGACTTTGCCCGGCCACTGCCCGGCTGATGGCTTCTTTGATCATCTTCACTCGTCTCCCCTCAGCTAAAGTTAAATCGCTTCAGGCGGTCCACCGGCCACCCCGGCACCGCAGGAAGTTGGCCAGCAAATCCCGCCCGTATTCCGTAAGGATGGATTCAGGATGGAATTGCACTCCTTCAACGGTAAATTCCCGGTGGCGTAAACCCATGATTTCCCCTTCCACCGTCCAGGCACTTACCTCAAGGCAATCGGGTAAGTGATGCTTATCCACCACCAGGGAATGATAGCGGGTAGCCGTGAAAGGGGAGGGCAACCCGTGAAAAATGGTCCGGCCGTCGTGATGGATGGCTGAGGTTTTGCCGTGCATCAACTGATGAGCCTGAACAACGCGGCCGCCAAAGGCCTGGCCTACGGTCTGGTGGCCCAGGCACACCCCCAGGATAGGTACTTTCCCGGCCAGGTTTTTCACCAGCGCCAGGGAAATCCCCGCCCCGTCGGGGTTTCCGGGACCGGGGGAAATGACCACGTGGGTGGGGTTTAAGGCTCTGATTTTATCCAGGGTGATCTGATCGTTACGCCTTACCTCGACGGGTACCCCGAGTTCCCCAAAATACTGCACCAGGTTATAAGTAAAGGAGTCATAGTTGTCGATCATCAGCAGCTTCACCTTTTCACCTGCCGTTAGCCTGAACTGTTCGAGCCTTACCGGTGCAGCAAACATTGTTCTCACCCCTCATTTTCCAGGCCAAGGGTTTGCAGCAGTGCCCGGGCTTTGTTCAGGGTTTCCTGGTACTCCCTTTCCGGTACGGAATCGGCCACAATGCCCGCCCCCGCCTGCACGTAAGCAGAACCCCTGTAAAAAGTGACGGTGCGGATAGTGATGGCTGTATCCAGGTTGCCGTTATACCCCAGGTAACCCACGGCACCGGCGTATGGACCGCGGCGTAAGGGTTCCAGCTCTTCGATAATCTCCATGGCCCGTACTTTGGGTGCTCCGGAAACCGTACCGGCCGGAAAACAGGCCTTAAAAGCATCAAAGGCCGACGCATTGCGGGCCAGAACGCCCCGTACCGATGAAACGAGATGCATGACGTGGGAATATTTCTCGACGCTCATGAACTGGGGCACGGTTACGCTCCCCGGGGTGCATACCCGGCCCAGGTCGTTGCGCCCCAGGTCCACCAGCATTACGTGTTCCGCCCGCTCCTTGGGATCGGCCAGCAACTCCGCCGCCAGCGTTTCATCTTCTGCAACGGTAGCTCCCCGGGGGCGTGTGCCCGCAATGGGCCGGGTTTCTACCGTATCGCCTTCCACGCGTACCAGCATCTCCGGTGAAGAACCGGCCATTACTACTTGCCCCAGGTTCAGGTAATACAGGTAGGGGGAGGGGTTAATGCGGCGCAGCCGCCGGTAAACCTGGAAGGGATCTCCGTTAAAGGGTACCTGCAAACGCTGGGAAAGAACCACCTGCAGGATTTCCCCCTGCCTGATATATTCCTTGGCCTTTTGCACCAGGGATACAAATTCCCCCCTGGTCAGGTTGGTGCTTATAATGGAGTTTGCATCTCTGTTCGTTGAGGAATATTCATTAACGGCCCTTTGTTGAAATTGATGCGAGTTTAATTTCCCACCCGGTCCCGGCCCACCGGCAGTGTTCCTGCTGGCAGGGGAACCGTTAATTAACCGGTATATTTTTTCAATAGTTTTTATTGCCTGGAGGTAGGCGGTTTGAGGTTCTGGTCCGGGCTGTGTGTTCACCACCACCCTCAAGGTGTGGCGCAGGTGATCCAGAATGAGCACGGTGCCGGTTAAAAGCAGGATCATGTCGGGCAATCCCAGGTCATCCGTGGCCGCCAGGGGCAACCTCTCCAGCCAGCGCACCAGGTCGTAGCCAAAGTAGCCCACTGCACCGCCGTAAAAGCGGGGCAACTCCGGCAGGTGGGGACCTCGCAAATGGCTCATCAGTTGCTCAACAATGACAAAGGGGTTTCCTTCCAGATAATACCTGTATCCTGAACCACCTGATATAATTCCGCCTGTACCGTTGGATAACAACGACCCCATCTCCGGACGGTATGCTATTATACATTCTCTTCCAACTGACTTAATGGCATCAAGCAGACCGGAAGAATTTTTTGCCCCAAGGATAATCTCCCCCAGACCGTCCTTCTGGCAGTACACGGCCAGGGGATCAAAACCAATAAAGGAGTAGCGGGCCAGCTTTTCACCACCCTCCACACTTTCCAGAAGAAAGGAAGGTCCTTCGGTGGCCAGCCGGGAAAAAAGGGAAATGGGTGTTTCCATATCCGCCTCCCATTCGGCACTCACGGGTACCAGCCGGTAATGGCAGGCCAACTGCAAGTATTCTTCTTCCGAGGGAAAAATCAAACTTAAAACCCCCCCTTGCCCTAAAAGCAAAAAACCGGCGCTCCAATGAGCGCCGGCAGTCCACACCCGCACAAAGACTCGCCACGCCTCAACTGAAGCTCCCCTAAACTCAGCTCTGCTAACTCGGCTAAAAACCTAGCACCATATTTAGCTAAGGGTACCTTACCACGAAGAACATGTTTTGTCAAGGGGTCAATTTCCCCGAGTCCGTATCAAGATTCATCAGGTAACTCTGTACTGAAAGATATACTCGCCCGCCGTTTGCACGCACTCGCTCCGTTCCCCAGCACTCACCGGATACAGGTATCTGCGTAGGAATTGAAGCTGTACGTAGTTGGTAATCATTGATTCCACAGAGCTCTGGTTGCAGTGAGTGCTGGGTCAAGGTCGCTCGCCTCGTGCAAACGGCGGCCATTTTATCCTCTTCTGGTGGCGTTGAATGCGTCATGGGCACCTTATATTCTTTACGGTGCCCTTACTGGGGAAGTAAATCGGTGCGCAGTTGCGCAGCTTCCCGCAGATAAACGTGCTTGATTTCCCGCTGGGAGCGGGTTGTGTTCACGTGAACCAGTACCCTTATGCACCGGGGCAGGCGCCCCGGCACATCAATCTCCCGGGCACATAAAAGGGGTACGTATTTCCACCCCAGCAGTTCCCGGGCTGCCGTAGCCGGAAATTCAGCATTAAGATCGGCAGTAACGGTAAAAAAGGCACTGGCAATGTCCTCGGGGTCAAGATCGTTTTCCGCCATAATGGCCTGCAACAGTTCTCCCGTGGCCTGAATGATATCCTCAGCCGTATTCCGTTCTACCGTTATGGCTCCCCGGATACCCCGTACGTATGTTTTTGCCATCCTGCCATCCTCCTGATAATAAGATAACTGCAATTACATGACATTTTAAACGCGATTATTATTTTAATTAAGAAGAAACCGCCCTGTGCCCCAGCCCTACAGCCACTTCATCCAGGTGTAAAAGTCCTACCCCAAAGAAAACGGCAACACTGATATGATCCTGGTACCGGGCAATACCTATTTTGCCCCCTACGTTTAAACCGATGGCCTTGGGCATGATCTGGGAGAGGGCCTCCCGGGTTGCTCCGGCCACTGCTCCTTCTTCGGCGTGGACTTCCCTGATCACGCCTTCCCGCTTGGCGGCTACCACCGCCCGCTCGGTAATCTTGTTTACCGAAGAGATAAAATCACCACCATAATCCACGGCTGCTGTTTTGAAACCCTCCCGGGCAAAACGGGACTTTAACTCCCGCTCCTGCTCCCTGTCCTCGCTCAAAGCCATGGTCAGGGCTGCCCGGGCCACCTGCCTGCTTCCCGGCGAGAACATCCTGCCCACCTCCATTAGGGCCATGACACCTGGACCGCTGGTAAAAACATTATAGGACAACCAGGGCAAAAAAACAACAAGGCGTAAACCTGCAGCATCTTCACTTTCAGCTGACGTCGGCTTTCGGTTCGCTCCCTTCCCCGCACCGGACGGGGCCCCCGCGGCTTCCCCCGGTGGCCCGGTGGCTTTTTTCCTTCAATGGTAACATCAAAGCCGTAAAGTGGTTCTCGTGCTTTCTGAAGAAAATCACTTCACGTTGTACTTGCGTTCCAAATGCTGGCGGTAGCTTTTAAACTCTTCGAAAATGCGAAACATAAGCCTTTCTATTTCATACTTGTTTAATGATAAGGCACCGGGGGCAATAATTTCGATTTTGCGAAATTCATCCCGGGCGACAAAACGAACCAGATCTTCAAGGGTATCGGCGGTTAACTGTAAAACCACCGGGGCATAGGCAACTTCCTGGTTGTTTACGTCGTCGTAGACAGTATAAACATCCAGACTTAAATCCACGTCCTCAATGTGTATACCCTGTATGGGTACGTTGCGCAGTAAGGCCAGCTGCTGCTCCCGGGCTTCTTCTGCAGCCTTATCGGTTGATTTACCGCCAAAAAAAAGACGGCCGGGTCGCCCTACTCCTTTAAAATCCAACCTCACTTTAGCTTTGATCCCGGTGGTGAGGTCTTCCAAAACTTCACCCCCCAGCAAAAAAAATACGCATTTTTTGTTATTTCGCTGGGGGCCGGGAAATTCCTGCCGAATGGTACATTATATCCCGAGTCCTGCCGCCTGCCGTAACTGCCGGATCTCCTCCCGGGTTAAAAAGCGGTACCGGCCGGGCTTGAGTCCCTTCAGGGTGAGGGAACCGATACGAATTCTTTTTAATCGAAGCACGGGATGGCCGATATGGGCGCACATCCTTCGTACCAGGCGCTTTTTACCTTCGTGGATGGTGATTTCCAGAAAGGCATTGCCGTTTTTCTTCCCCACCAGGCGTACTTTAGCCGGCGCTGTAGGGCCGTCTTCCAGTACAAGGCCGCCGGCCATGCGGTCAAGTTTGTCATTGCCGGGGAGGCCCTTTACCAGCACCAGATAGGTCTTTGGTACCTGGTGACGGGGATGGGTAAGGGCAAAGGCCAGCTCCCCGTCATTGGTCAGCAAAAGTAATCCCTCACTGTCGTAATCAAGCCGTCCTACAGGATATACCCGTAACTTTATCCCCCGCAGCAGGTCCATTACCTTGGGCCTGCCCTGGGGGTCCTTAACCGTGGTCACATAGCCCCGGGGTTTGTTCAGCAAAATATACACTTTCTCTTGCGGTTGGCGGGGCAAAACACGGCCGGCCACTTCGATAGTGTCCTTTTCGGGATCCACCCGGGTTCCCAGCCTGGTCACCACCTGCCCGTTTACTTTAACCATGCCGGCAGCAATCAGTTCCTCGCAATGCCTTCGCGAGGCCACCCCGGCCCGGGCCATCACTTTCTGCAGGCGCTCCATGGGCATCACCCCAGGAGCATTTTACCACAAAACAGGGCGAAAGATTCAGGGGGGTTTACCTCACCTGAACAACTGGTTGACAATAAACACCGAGGCCACCAGGCTGGTGAGATCAGCGGCCAGACCGGAGATGATGGCGTAGCGGTAGCGGGTTATCCCCACGGAGCCGAAATAGAGGGTCAGGACATAAAAGGTGGTGTCGGTGCTTCCCTGCATGGTGGAAACCAGGCGGCCGATAAAACTGTCCGGCCCGTGGGTGGCAATGAGATCCGTGGCGATCCCCAGGGCGGCGCCGCCGGACAGCGGGCGCATCACTGCGTGGGGCAGCACCTCGGGAGGAAAACCCAGGGGGTCGAGGATGGGGGAAAGGGCGTGCACCAGGACTTCCATGGCCCCGGAAGCCCTGAAAATACTGATGGCCACCAGCATGGCTACGAGATAGGGGATGGTTTTGACGGCCGTGGTAAAGCCTTCCGCCGCCCCTTCCACAAAGGTTTCAAAAACGGAAACACCCCTTAACATGGCAACCAGGGGTACCAGGAGCAAAGTCAGCGGGATTGCCCAGCGGGAGATTTCAGCAATTATTTCGTACAAAGCACCCACCACCGTTTATAAACAGATTATGTCCTCACCATTTCAAGAGATTCTTCACGATCACAGGATTGCTGCGTAGTTCTTGCTTAATTTACTAATTTACAAATAAAGGCTCCGTTATCCCTCTTCGCTTTAGTTCTATGAAAGAAGTGGACAAGATAGAACTGCCTTAGAAAGCCAACCCTTGTGGAAGTAAGCTGGCAGCGTAAATTATCGGAAGATTTAATTACGGCAAGAACAGGGTTGGCGTAGGGGTTTTTAATGTTTGCCTGGAAGCTGTGGAGGTTAAAAACAGATATCCGTAAGCGCCGTAGATCCTGAAGTTCTCCTGGCGGGCACCTCCGGCCGCGACAGAAAAGCCCTTTTTATTACACTATTATCCCATATTTTTATAGCAAAGAATCTGGAAAGTATTTAGAGTAAATCTGAATAGAGGAAATCACCCCTTCCCCTTCTTCACTGTCTAACCAGTAAGGCTGCCAGTTTTTTACCCTGACGGGTATAAGGGCATATTGTTTTTGTTCTCCTTTGATAATCAGTTGAAATACAAAGGTGTCGTGTTCACGCCTGCTATTTCCGCCAAAAATAAAGTTGCCCAGGGAATAGACAATCACGCCGTTTTTATATCTTTCTATTCCTTGTAAAACGTGGGGGTGGTGGCCAATGATTAAATCGGCCCCGGCATCAATTGCTTGATGAGCAAGACGGATCTGGTAGGGTTCAGGGTAATGAGCTCTTTCCACTCCCCAGTGAAAGTTTACCACCACCACATCGGCTTTTTGTTTTAATTTTTTAATATCCTCTATGATGTACTGTTCATAACAGGGGCTGGTGCCCGGCTTACTGGTTGTAGCCGCGTAATCTTTACCGCCAAAATAGCCCAAAAAACCAATTTTCTTTTGCTTTAAAGAAAAAATCACCGGATTTCTGGCTGCCTTGAGATTTTCTCCTGCCCCTACATGCTTTATGCCGGCGGCATCAAGAAAATTCAAAGTATCAAGAATACCCTGCGGACCGTAGTCGCCAACATGGTTGTTGGCCAGATTGACAATATCCACCCCTCCCTTTAAAAGCACCTGAATATATTTAGGATTCATGCGGAAGTTAAATTGCTTGGGCACCTTTTTACCTCTGGTGGTAACAGGGTTTTCCAGGTTGAGCATGGTTATGTCCGCCTGCTTAAAAGATGGGAAAAGGGCAAAGGGATAGTCAAAATTGTCTTTTACAAATTCTTCAAAAAACCAGGCCAGGGTGGTATCGCCGGCAAAGTTTAAAGTAATTTCTTGTTCTTGACTAGCCGGATATTTTATCTCTACTGTTTTGTTTTGGAATTTTACTTCCCCGCCTAAAAACTCACTGATAAAACGTAAGGGCACAAAAAGCCGCCCATTTTTCATCCGGGCAGGAACATCAAGGCAAAATACTCTGCCCCCGGCCCAGATAACTTTTGAGCCCGGGATTACTTCTATAGTTATTTGTTCTTTTGTTAACGTGGCCCTTTGTCCATTCCATTTAACTTCGGCGCCAGCTGCTTCGCCGATTACCTGCAAGGGAACCAGTACCCGGCCGCCTTCTATAAAGGGGGCAGCGTCAGAAAAGACAACCCGGTTATTTAATTTTATGGTTATTTCTGATTCGGCCAGGGAGATGCCTGGCAATATAAGTATGGAAAAGAAGATTATTAATATTTTTATTGCATTGTTAACCGCCATAAGGTATCCCTTATAAATTTTTATTCACCACCTTAATATTTTTTTAGAAAGGAAAATAAGCTATTTTCACCCGTGAGTTGCGATCACAATTATCATGGCCCTTAATCTGAAATAAAGTTTGTTATTGCGGTTCTTATTTTTGCTGCGTCCTGCCGGTGCGCGTGAGTATTAACCCGGGCTGTTACCCTGGTTAAATCAACCTGGCTGCTTTCCTTTAGTTTATATTTTAGCTTTAAAGCAATAATCCGCCGCAAGGATTCTTTTAAGCGCTGCTCGTCTATTTCCCCTCTTCGCACGGCGGCCAGCAGAGCGTCATAAGCTTCCTTTTGTTTTTCCGGGGTGTGGCAGATCAGGAGCAGATCGGCCCCTGCCTTTACCGCCCGAACAGCCAGTTGGCCGGTGGAATTTTCCTTGTTTACGGCCCCCATTTCCAAATCATCGGTGATGATTAAACCCTGGTAGCCCAGCATTTCTCTTAAAATTACCGTCTGGATGAAAAAAGATAAGGAAGCCGGGTTCCGGGCATCCAGGGCCGGATAACGGGCATGGCTGACCATAATCATTTCCACGTTTTCTTTGATGGCCTGGCGAAAGGGAAGCCAGTCATTCTGGTAAAGGGTGGCAAAGTCAGCTTTTATTTCTGCCGGTTTTTCGTGGGGATCGACAAGGATCCGCCCCAGGCCGGGAAAGTGCTTGACGCAGGGAATTACCCCTCCTTTTTTTGCCCCGGCAACGGCGGCAGCCCCCAGTAAAGCCACCTGTTGCGGGTCGTTGCCGTAAGAGCGGCGGGCCATGAGGCTTTTTTCAGAAGCCACGTCAATCACCGGGGCCAGGTTTACGTTTATGCCGGTGGCTTTTAGCTCTTCTGCTACATCCCGGGCGGCCAGTTCTGCTGCCCGGGGGGAAGCCAGCCTGCCCAGCTCAAAAGGAGCGGGAAAAGCTGTAAGTCCTGTTTTAAAGCGGTTTACCTCCCCGCCCTCCTGGTCAACAGCAATAAACAGGGGAAGATCACCGTTGGTCTGAGCCATGTTTTGCAGCTGGTTGGTGAGCCTGGCTACCTGAAGAGGATTTTCTATGTTGCGGGTAAAAAGAATAACTCCCCCGATATGTCTTAGGTTAATCATCCGGCTGATGTAATAATCCGGCTCTTTCCCGTTAAAACCAACCACTAAGAGCTGCCCCACCATTTCTTCCGGCTCCAGGGAGTTAATTATTTCTTCTACTTCTCTCATCAAGAGCGGATTTTCTTTGCCCCCGGAACTGCTGTTTTCCTTAAGCACGTTTGGGGCGGGAGGATACTGCAGGATGGGAGCTTCTTTAACATAAGCCAAACCGGCCAGCGCCTTATCTTTAATCTCTTTAGAGTAAACCAGGGCTGTCAGAAGGAGAATAATGACAGCCAGAAAGATTAACTTATTCGTAATACTCGGCAACTTTTTTAATCTGCGGCTCATCTAACTTCCACTCCCCCCACTCCTTTACCAGCTGCCATTTTCCGGCCCATTCCCTGATTAAAATTTTCCCTTCCCCGGTATTGTCTTTTGAGGTCAGGTTAATTTCTGCCGTGGCCTGGAAAGGAGAAAGATAAGTAACTTTTACCCTGTCCACGGTATCGGAAATAGTATGGGGAAAGCCTTTAACCCAGTTTTCTAAAGGCACTTTGCTCTGGTATCTTGTGGAAAAGTAGCTGTATGCCAAAGCAAGATTGTCAGGAATGTTTTCGTAATGGCCGTAGATAGCCATTTCTATCCTCTTTATTTCCCCGGCGAGATCGGCCACTCCACCCGCAACCCGTTCCACTTCCACCTTCGCCGCAGTGATGACCACCGGGCCGGAGTTGCTTTTATTACCGCAGTTGTCGTAGGCAAATGCTTGGAAGGTATACTCCCCCTCTTCTTTTGTTGACCATTTATAAACAAAAGGTTCACCTTTTTCAAACTGCTTAACCAGAGCGCCATTTAAAAATAACTCTACCTTTTTTAACCTGCGGTTGTCGCTGGCAGCAATCTCAATGCTTTCCTGGGCTGATTTTCCCGGCAGAAGAACAACTTGTTTGTCGCCGGCCGGGGAGGTAATCATGACCTGGGGAGGTCTGGTATCAAGGAAATAACCCTGGAAATACCCCCAGGCAAAACCCCCGCCTGCAAGCAGGATGATGACTATGAAGGCGAGGATAATCCACGGAGCCCTGCGGCTTTGTAAAACCGCAGGGTGGGCAGGCAAAGGTGGCTTTTGAAAAGAGGCGACTTTTTGAGATCTGCCTGGTTTTTCAGTCTCCGCCTCCGGCAGGATTTTTTGCCCGCAGCGGCCGCAAAATTTCTGGCCGGGCCTGGTTAAGGGAGCCTGGCAGTGGGGACAATACCCAAAGGCTTCTCCTATCCTGGCTGCGTCCCCGGTTTTCTTTTCTTCTGCTGGTTGCTTTGCTTCGGTAGCCCCTTCAGGAAGAAGCGCTCCTCCGCACCGCGGGCAAAATCTGGCCCCTTCCCCGGTAATTTCAAAACTGCAGTGGGGACATTTATTCACCTCTTGACACCCCTCTTCAGAAGTCGGTTAGCTCCGCTTCCGGCCGCAGTTCTGGCAAAAAAGGTCGCCGGGAGAAAACTCATGGCCGCAATCCGGGCAGAAACTCTCTTCTTTGCCGGCGGCAATCTCTTTTAACGGCTCAACCGGCGGGGTAAACGTCTGGGAAGCAGCTTTTCCCGGTGCTCCCGCCAGGGTTGGATAAACCGGACCGGAAACCAGGCCAGGAGTTAAAGCAAGGCGCCTTTCGTATTCTTTTAATTCAATAATCCTTCTGGTCATCCGGGGGTGGGTGGCGTAGAGCTCGTAAATGAAACCCATAACCGGAGGCACAAATTTTTCCTGGGCGGTAAAGGCTTCCGGGTCAACTGCAGCAGCCAGCGCTTCGCTCCCCAGGGTCAGGGCGAGAAGGGCCCTTCCCGCGGCTTTGCTGTTCCCGGCCAGGATCATTCCTACCCGGTCGGCGCTGAGCTCGCAGGCCCGGCTGTAGGCGGCCCCCAGGAAGGGAATCAATCTGGAAGGAAATAACAAAAAGTTCTTCCAAATACTCACGTGGCCTAAGGCATGGTGGGCCAGTTCGTGGCCGATGATCATTTTAAGTTCTTCGTAAGCGCTTCTTCTTAATATTAAATCAACCAACTCGCCGTAAAGTAAGACGTATCTCCCGGACAAAAACCTTATGGCCAGCGCATTTAAAGCTCCCTGGCCGCTTAAAACAAACACGTCGGGAACTTCAGTTAAATTGAGTTCCCTGGCAATTTCTTCTACTATTTCAGCCACTTTGGGGAACTGCTCTTTGCTTACCCTGACGGCATTGCCGAAAACTTGCGCCTTAAAATACTGTCCTGTGAGCCAGTAAACAAATGTCAAAATAATCAAGTAAAAAATTGTACCAAATAACATAACACCGAATGACAAGATTACACCTATAAGCCACCAAATAACAAGGCCAAGCCAGACAACTCCCCCTACTATGCTGCCGATGGTCAGATACAGCGCTTCTTTTTCGTGCCGCAAGGCAGAAAGATTTAACATGGTCTTTCTCTCCTTTGCAAAAAGGATTGGCCTGCATGTTAATTTCCTTGGGGAAGTAGGGTCATATGTAAAAGAGTTCCCGCAACCACTAGACCAGCACCTCCTTTTTTTCAAGTATTTTCGGTAAAAAATTAGGATTTCCCTCCCTTTGCAGATAATTTTGGAAGCAAAAAACCGGGCATTCAACCATACCCGGCTTAAAATTTTCGTGCTGTTGTCGGGATTGCCCAGCAGGAAATTTCGTTAATCAGTTCATACACGGCGGATCACTCCTGGCGACCGTAGAAAATACGCAGCATCCGGTCCATAATTACGGCCACGGTCATTCCGCAGGCCGTGGCAAAGATGGTTGTCCCCACGATAGCCGTGGGATCGGTAGAGCCGTACATCACCCGGATACCGATGATGGTGGTGGGAATGAGGGTAATGCAAGAGGTATTGAGGGCCAGGAAGGTACACATGGCGCCGGTGGCCGTTCTGGGATCGCCCCGGTTTAATTTTTGCAGCTCCTGCATGGCTATGAGACCCATGGGGGTAGCGGCATTACCAAGCCCCAGAATGTTGGCGCTCAGGTTCATGATAATGGCACCCATGGCTGGATGGTTGGCCGGAACGCCGGGGAAAAGAAACCTGGTTACGGGCCTGACCAGGCGGGCCAGGGCGCGCACCAATCCGGCGGCTTCGGCCAGCTTCATAATGCCCAGCCAGAAGGTGATTATGGCAATAAGATTTAAAGAGGTTTTTACCGCTTTATCCGCCCCTTCCAGGGCCGCCCTGGTCACCACCTCTACCTGCCCGTTGGCCCCGGCCACCAGAATGCCAAAGACAATCATCCCCAGCCAGATATAGTTGACCATTCCTGTCACCCCCGAAAAAACCTCTGCTCTTTATTTTTCAGTTTTATGAGGGGAGGCCGGGGAATAGAACCGGTCGGGTTAATGTTTCCTCCAGTGGAAATATATCTACCGTAAGAGTTTTTCCCTATAAATGTCAAGCAAACCCAGCCGGGCCACCCGCTCCCGGATGGCCTGGACGTCAGTGGTATATAATCCCCGCTCCTGCATGCGCTGGAAGTAGACCGAACCGGAAAAGGTATATTTTTTCTTCAGCCCCCCGGGTGTTTTCATTTCCCGGTGCATGAAAGCAATGATGTCTCCGGTAGCCAGGTCACCGGGCAGGAAAAGGGGTTTTTTGCCGGCAAGATAGCGGACCGCATTGTATCCAGCCAAAAACCCGGTGGCAATAGCTTCGGTATGCCCAACCAGCAGCCCGGTTTTTTCGCCCGCACAGAAAAGATTTTCTACACCTTCCACCTGCAGGGCATCATTACAGGGGGCAATGGCCATAAACCGGATGGAGTTTCCTTTGCTGCCGGAATAGGGGTCGGCATAACGGGCCTGCTGGAAACCCTCCAGGTTCCGTAACACTTCCAGGGGGAAATAGGGTGTCATCAGCTTGGCGTGACCTGTATCCAGCAAGACCAGGTTGCGGGCGAATTCTTCCAGGTTATATTGCTGGCAGGCCTTTTTGGCCAGCAACTCGTGTTTCTGAAGATGTTCGGGCAGGGGGAGCACCACCTTGCCTTCCCTTTCCAGCCTTTCCACCAGCCATGGAGCCAGGGACTTTTTGTCCAGTTTACAGGAGCCGCTCATGGCCTCAAAATGGGGGAACCCGTCACCGGCCCTGATTTCTTCAATGCCTGCTCTGGCTGTCAGGCTTACCCGGGGGCCGAAGGCTGGACAGCGTAATATGCACATGGCGCACCCGGAACCGTACCGGGAGCAATTCTTAATTGGACCGGCAGTGCCAGTGGTATCAATGAACACATCCCCGGGGATGTTATTCCCCTGGGCCGTGTAGACCCCGGTAATAATGCGGTCCCTTTTGAAGACCCCTATCACCCTTTTCTGCAGCTGTACATCAATGCCCATATCCAAAAGAGCCCGGCGTATTACCGGTTCAATTCTGGTCACATCGTAAAGGGTTGCGTGGCGGTGGCCGGGAAAATCCAGCCAGCGGTGCCTGGCCACGCCCTCGATATGCCGCAGGAAGTCACCGGCTCCCATGGCCCATACTTCTTCCAGGGCCGTAAAACGGCCGTTGTTACGCATTATTCCACCTACCAGGCCGGTACCCAGGAGCATATCGGTCTTCTCCATCAGGATGACCCGCGCGCCGGCCTGAGCCGCTGCAAAGGCTGCCGCACATCCCGCCCAACCGCCGCCGACGACGATAACCATTTCCCGCACCCCCACCTTGTGTTCATTTTTGCCAGTATATTCCGAAGGCAAGCAAAAGGTCATTGATCAGGGGCAAACGGTTGAGGACACAAAAAAAGCCCGCCTTTCTCGGACGGACTTTTACGTTTTGACGCCCCAATGGTTGCGTCACATCGGCGGAATGGTTGCTCCGGGGGGCGGCGGTGGAGGAGACATGGGCACCTGGTTGCGGTTGTGTTCCCGTTTAAACATGGATTGTATCTGGGAAACCAACTGGGGAGCCAGGTCGATAAGGCGGTCAATTACGGCATTGCCATCCACGGGCAAAAGGCGGACCTGGCCCTGTCCCACCACCAGAAATCCCACCGGCTGGACCGATACCCCTGCCCCGCTGCCTCCACCAAAAAACGGGAGCTGCTCACCGTCGTGGGCCTGCCGGCCCTGGGCTTCCAGTTCCAGTTCCCCTCCGCCGGCGCCAAAGCCACAGGCCACCCGGGAGACGGGTATGATTACTGTTCCATCGGCTGTTTCCACGGGGTCGCCCACCACCACGTTCACATTCACCATTTCCTTGATGCTTTCCATGGCCGTTTTCATTAAACCTTCAATTGGATGTTCCGGCACCTGCATCTCACCCCTTGAGGAGTCTAGTAAAAGGCAAGGCCTTTCTCAAACCATCGCGGATGAATACGAAAGCCAGCTTCACTGCCGTAACCATAATATGGCCCAACCGGATGGTAAATATGCAGTGAATCAAAAGCCCGAAGGATGAGCCGGTGAAGTGAGGCACCACGGCTACTTCGGGCAGGACGGATTTTTTGCTGACCAGCCGGTAAAGGGCCGCCAGAACAGCTCCTTTAATGGACCACAGCCCTCCCACAGCCATGCCGGTATGGGCGGCGTCGGGCAGGCCGACAAGGGTTCGCCATTCAAACCGGCGGAGTTCGGTACGGTGCAGGAGAAACTCCAGGGCAGGCCATACTTTTTGCCCTAAATGGATATAGCTGATCAGGCGGCGGAACAGCTTTAAAGTTTCACCGGCAGGGTTCTTTTTCTCTTTTTCCGGCAAAACACCCCGTGGTTCCTTCATTACCGCCTTGGACCCGGGGGCCGGTTTTGGCGGGCGCTCCCGGGGTATAAGCTGGTATTTAATATCGAACCAGGTGCTGACCACCAGGGACAGGCAATGGTCCTGTCCCCGGCGGCGGTAATACAGCTCCAGGTTCAGGGGTACCATAACGAGAACACAAAACAGGAAAAAGAAAATTAAAATCAGCCACCACAACCACACACCAAACACCACCGGTCATATTTTCCCGCCGGCCTTCAAATGTATGCGAAGGAGTGAATATACAGTAAAACCGTTTTGACGAGGATGCGGCGCTGTCCGGAGCGAACGACTTGTGAAGCGCCGGTAACAGCACCCGCCCAGCACTCACTGGGATATCAGGTCTTTCTAAGACCGGATGTATCAATTGAACTTGAAACACCAGGAGCGGACTCGTGTTTTAGTGAGTGCTGGGCCGCATCCAACGCAAAGGAAAATGGCCGGGAAGTTAAACATGCACTTTCCGGCCACCGGCAGACTTCTACTCCAGGATGATTATTTGAGGGTTACCGGTACCCGGGCCAGGCTTTGCTCCTTGCCCCGGGCCGGGGCTACTATTTCCACAAAGCCCTTCCTGGGGGAAGAGGGAGGCCCATAGCTAAGGTAAGTTTCGAAATCGGTGAAACTCTCCCGTCCAACAGCAATGGTTTTTTCCGATAGGATCATGCCCCCTTCATCAACCAGACGAATCCGCACCTCTCCGGCGGAATGCCTGGCCCGGCCCACTACCTTTACCGGGCTGGTGATTTCCCGGCCCGGGGCGGGTTCATCTATGCTTGCTTCCCCCTCCACCCGGGGGGTCGTTTCCGGGGAACCAGCCGGAGCAGGTTTTGCAGCGGGCTGCGGCCCGGCAGCCGGCATCTGGCCAGGCCCGCGACCCTTCTCCCGGGTATATTGAAAAGCCACGCCACTTACCGGCCGGTCCAACCGGCCCACCCGCACAACAGTAAAAACGGGAGCGTTGGAGGCCGTTTGCCCCGGATCGTGCCTGGTGTATCTGGCCTGCACATCCAGCCAGCTGAAGTTCGCCCTGGGATTGCGCTGGCGGATTTCAGTGACTTCCGCCCTGTACTCCCTGTTACGGGGACTCATGCTGAACAGCAGGTAAAGGTCATTCCCCGCCCGCACCCAGGTGCTGGCATCGGTGTTTTCCAGGGCTTTGGCCACATCCTTGATCTCGTCCGGTGCCTTGGCCAGGTCCGTTTGCTCAAAGGAAACCCGGGTAGTTTCGGGAATAACCACGGTCCGGGGTTGAGCCGGCGGAGCCGGTTTTCTGGCAACGGTGCAACCGGCCATGCCCCAAACCAAAAGCAGAGAGACAGTAATCAAAAGTGACCTGCGCAAATTAAATTCCCCCTTTCGGCAACATTGTTTACCGGATAGGGGGAAATCATGCATCTAGATTTGCATGGCCTCCCGCACCATGGCCATGGTTCTTGCCGCTTCTGCCCGGGCCCGCCGGGCGCCTTCGGCAAGCACCTCTTCGACATAGCCGGGACGGCTGGTTATCTGGCGTCGCCGCTCCCGCAAAGGAGCCAGCACGGCCTCCAGGGATTCAGCCAGCAACTTTTTACAGGCCACACAGCCCACCCGGCCTGCCCGGCAGTCCTCCTCGATTTCGGCCATCCGGTGGCCGGTATAAATGCCGTGGTACTTGTGCACCACGCATACCTCCGGGTGGCCGGGATCGGTTTTGCGAATGCGGGCCGGGTCGGTAATCATGGCGTTTACCCGCCCCCTGATTTCATCCAGCCCGGCCATCAGGCCTATATCGTTGGCGTAACTTTTGCTCATCTTGCGGCCGTCCACGCCGGGAAGAACGGCCACACGGGACAGTTTGGCCTGCGGTTCCGGGAAAATGGGACGGTAAAGGTGGTTGAACCGCCGGGCCAGTTCCCGGCACAGTTCCAGGTGGGGAAGCTGGTCCTCGCCCACGGGCACGGCATCGGCCCGGTAAAGCAAAATATCCGCAGCCTGCAAAACAGGGTAGCCCAGGAAACCGTAGGTCATAATATCCCTGCCCTGTTGTTTGAACTGCTGCACCTGATCCTTGTATGTGGGCACCCTTTCCAGCCAGCCCAGGGGAATAATCATGGAAAAGAGCAGGTGTAACTCTGCCGTTTCGGGGACATCCGACTGGACGAAGATCACGCTTTTTTCCGGATCAAGACCTACAGCCAGCCAGTCGGCGATCATTTCCCGGACATTGTCTTTGATTCCGGCGGTATGTTCAAAAGCCGTGGTCAGGGCGTGCCAGTCGGCGGCAAAAAAGAAGCACTGGTTGTCCTTCTGCAGTTCAATCCAGTTCTCCAGCACGCTCAGGTGGCCGATGTGCAACCGGCCGGTGGGACGCATGCCGCTTAGAATTCTTTGTGCAGGCATTGGTATGGTATCTCCTTTCTATCATCCTTTGCGTTAAGAAACCAGGAAGGCAATGGCTTTCGCCAGACCGATAAGGGCATTGTACAGGGGAATAATGATCCACCTGAGCACCTTCCCGATAATACCGGTAAATAATAATAGCAAAAGGATAATTGTACCATAGCTTTCCAGCATATAAAGCCACTGCTGCCTGCCAGGCAAGAGCCCGGCCAGTATTTTCGAACCGTCCAGCGGGGGAACCGGTAGAAGGTTAAAGACTGCCAGGATGACATTGATGTGTATAATTTTTAAAACAATCTCCTGGCCATAGGGCAGCTTCCACGCCCCCAGGCCCAGGGCTACCGCCCCGGCTGTTGCCAGCAACATATTGGCAGCAGGCCCGGCCAGGGAGACCAGCATTATGCCCTGGCGCATGTCGCTGCGGAAATTATAGGGGTTGACGGGCACCGGTTTAGCCCAGCCAAAACCAACGACAAAGAGCATGATCAAGCCGATAACATCCACGTGGGCCAGGGGGTTCAAGGTCAGCCGGCCCTGGTAGCGGGCCGTGGGATCCCCCAGGCGATCGGCCACCCAGCCGTGGGCCAGTTCGTGGAAAGTAAGCCCCAATACAATGGCCGGCAGCATGATGCCCATTTCGTATAAGCTGGGGAGGTTAATCATGGGAATCCTCTCCCTGGTGGCGGCGCAGAAATTCCTGCACAAACGCCTTTTCTTCTTCGGTGTTTTTCACCAGGCCGTCCAACCGGGCCCGCCAGACCGCATCCAGGGCCCTGCGGAAAATGGGCCCGGGCCGGTAGCCCAGATTCTTAATGTATGTACCATCGACGGTTGGCTTCTCTCGCAGGAGTACGAGCAACTGCCGGAAGCGTTCCTTCAACCACTCCTCATCCAGAAGGGTAAGAATGAGGGGGTGGGCCTCCGGAGGCAGAAGGAGAAGGGCCCGGGCCAGCTCACTGGTGCGCACCCCATCACGCAGGCACAGCCGGGATAAAACTGGACGCCAGTTGGCCAGGGTGGCCAGAACCTTTCCGGTCTGGCGCTTGTTCAAATGGTAGCGCTCACACAGGCTCCGGGCTGTTTCCGGGTCGGTCCAGTGCAGGGCGGCAATAAAATAACAGAGCCATGGTTCATTCACCGGGGGAAAGCCCCATTCTTCCAGCAGTTGCATGGATTCACCCAGATCATGCAGCACCGGCTGTACTTCCCAGTAAGTTACCCCGTGGAAAGCAAAGGGCCATATGCCCAGTTGATGCAGGCGCTCCAGCATTCTCCCGGCTCTTTCTTCCATCAGGATGTGCTTCAATTCCTCCCACAAGCGTTCGGCAGAAACGCGGGCGAGAACTTCCCGGCGCACGGCCTCCTGCACCAGTTTCAAGGTTTGGGATTCGATTTTGAACCCGTAGCGCTGCTCAAAGCGCACGGCCCGCAACAGCCGGATGGGGTCCTCGATAAAACTCAAGTTATATAATACCCGGATCAGCCCCTGCTGTAAATCCTGGCGCCCGCCGAAAAAGTCTATCAGATCGCCGAAGTGTTCCCCGTTTAAGTCAACGGCCATGGCGTTAATGGTAAAGTCCCGCCGGTAAAGGTCATGGCGTACGCAGGAACTTTCCACCCTGGGCAGGGCTGCCGGGTATTCGTAAAATTCCACCCGCGCCGTGGCCACATCAACCTTGAATCCATCGGGGAACAACACTTCCGCGGTGCCAAATTTGCGGTGGGCGCGTACCTGGGCACCGTAGGCCCCGGCCAGGGCTTCAGCCAGGGCTATGCCGTCCCCTTCCACCACCAGATCTATGTCGAGATTGCCCGCTTTAAGCAATATATCCCGTACCACCCCGCCGGCGGCAAAAACCCGGTAGCCAAGACGGGCGGCAATTTCCCCGGCCCGGCACATAATCTCCCATTCCCTGGGGCCCAGCACCTGGTGCATGAGCTCGGAAATATTTGCCCCGGCGGCAGGCAGGTGACCGGAGTAAATGGCCCGGTAACGGGTGGGAAAATCGCCGTGCATGGTACGCAGGACATCGGTCCGGGAAACAATACCCACCAGGCGCCCTTCCGACACCACGGGTACGCGCCCGATATCGTGTTCAATCATCAGTTGTTGCACTTCGGCCACGGGAACGTCGGGAGTTACCCAGACCACATTCTGGCTCATAAAACCCTTTACCGGAGCATGTCCCAAACCATGGAGGTTGGCCTTTTCCACATCCCGCCGGGATATCACACCTACCAGCCGGTCCTTTTGTACTACGGGCAGGCCCGTATGGCCGTAGCGCATCATGATGCGACCGGCTTCCTTAATGGTAGTTTCGGGAGTAACGGTTTTAACCGGGCTGGACATGATCCCCGCTGCCGTCAGGGGGGGACGCACCTTTTGCTGGATGATTTTCATGAGTGTCTCTGCCACCTGGTTTAGAGGTGCCCCTTTAATGGTGGCCGAGGCTGCCGCCGGGTGGCCGCCCCCTCCAAAGGGGCCCAGAATTTCGGCAACATCCACCTGGGCCACGTTACTGCGGCCGACTATGTGTACCCGGTCCTCCATTTCCACGACAGTAAATACCGCATCCAGCCTTTCGATTTCCGAGATGGTATGGGCGAGCGGGGCCAGGCCGACCACAAATTCTTCCACCGATGCGGTGGCCAGGAGGATCTTGACCCCGTTGACCTGGTGGCGGCGGGCAGAAAGCAGTAAAGATTTGAGCAGGGACTTTTGTTCTTCGGTCATGGGCCGGCCGAGAAATTCGGCCACCACTCCCAGGTTGGCCCCCCTTTCCAGAAGATAGGCCACCGCCGCCACGTCCCGGGGAGTAGTACTGGTAAAAACTAAAGAACCGGTATCCCCGTAAATACCCAGGGCCAGAATTGTGGCTTCCAGGGGGGTTAAGGGTACGTTTTGCTCCCGTATTTTTTCCACCAGCAGGGTGGCGGTGGCCCCCACCGTCTCCACCACTTCCACCGTGCCCCGCACATCCCCTTCGGCCCAGGGATGGTGATCGTAAATATGTACTTCTACCCCGCGGCGGTTTAACACTTCCGCCAGCTTGCCCAGCCGCCTGGGGTTTTTCGTGTCCACCAGCACCACCCGCCGCACCTTTTCCAGCTGGATGTCCCGCAGGCTGGACACGGCCAGGGCGTCCTTGTGCAAAGCCATAAATTCCTCTACGTTCCTGGAAAGCTTACCCGGGAAGACCATCACGGCTTCGGGATATAGTTTCTGGGCTCCCACCATGGCAGCCAGGGCGTCCAGATCCGTATTGGTGTGGGTGGTAATAATATCCATGGACGGCTCCTCTCTCCTAGACCTCGTGGTACACTATTTTTTGATTATATCATACTCTTCTTTCTTCGTAACCCAAAATACTCCTTCGCAGCCCCCGCTGTAAATGTTCAGCGAACCAGGTTGGATGCGCCCAGCACTCACTAAAATATGACTTTGCTCCCGGTGCTTCAGGTTTAACTGACACATCCTGTTTTGGGAAGAACCAGTTTCCCGGTGAGTGCTGGGTCCTCGCTCACTCCAGTGCTTCGCGTAAGATGTGCGCCGTATCCTCGTCATTACGGTTTTGCTGAACATTCACCCCCCGCTTTTACCAGCTTTGGACCTTTCGCTCCGCCTTGTCGCTTTGCGCCGTAAAAAAAGCACCCCTCCTTTAGGGGTGCTGACGGACGAAAGGTTTAGCGTGCCGAAGCCACATTTAGCCGCCGGCTCTTGCGCAACCTTTCCGGGATTACGTCATTGCGCAGGAGATCGGCGTAGGTCTCCCGCTCCACAATGATATCGGCACGGCCGTCTTTTACCAGCACCATGGCCGGCCGGGGCAGGCGGTTGTAATTCATGGACATGGAGTAGTTGTAGGCACCGGTACAGCTAACCGCCAGGATATCCCCGGGTTGGACCCCGGGCAGGGCGATATCCCAGATGAGCATATCCCCGGATTCACAGCACTTGCCAGCGATGGAGACCACTTCCTCCGCCGGTGCGGCGGCCTTGTTGGCCACGCAGGCCTCGTAACGGGACTGGTAAAGGGCCGGGCGGGGGTTATCACCCATGCCGCCGTCTACGGCCACGTACTTGCGCACCCCGGGAATGTCCTTTACCGCCCCGACGGTGTAAAGGGTGGTACCAGCCGGGCCGCTGATGGAACGCCCGGGTTCCACAATAACCCTGGGTACGGGCAGGCCGTGCGCCATGGCCTTTTCCCGGACGGCCCGCATAACTACATCGGCATATTCGGCCACCGGCCGGGGTTGATCCCCTTCGGCGTAGTAGATGCCCAGCCCGCCTCCCAGATCAAGTTCGGACGGTGTCCAGCCGGTCTCCCTGGCCACGCGGGCGGCAAAATCCATCATTACTCCGGCAGCGTGGGCGTAAGAATCCAGCTCGAAAATCTGGGAACCGATATGACAGTGCAAACCGTGAAGGACAATATGATCCATCTCCAGGGCCCGTTTTACCCCGGCCAGGGCCTGGCCGTTTTCAATAACCAGGCCGAATTTGCTGTCAATCTGACCGGTTTTAATGTACTCATGGGTGTGGGCCTCAATGCCGGGGGTTAAGCGCAGGATAACGCCTGCCGTGGTGTGCATCTCACCGGCAAGCTGGTTGAGCATTTCCAGCTCGTGGAGATTGTCCACCATGAAGCGCCCCACCCGGGCTTCCAGGGCCAGGCGCAGTTCTTCCCTGGACTTGTTGTTCCCGTGGAAATAAACCCGGGACATGGGGAATTTGGCCTGCAGGGCAGTATATAGTTCGCCGCCGGAAACCACATCCATGCCCAGCCCTTCTTCCTCCACCAGGCGGCAGATGGCCAGGGTGAGCAATGTTTTGGCCGCGTAGATGACCTCGGCACCGTATTTTTCGGTGAAGGCCCGGTAGTACTCCCGGCAATTCTGCCGGAAAAGCTCTTCATCCACCACATAAAGGGGGGTGCCGAAGGTAGAAGCAAGCTCTACAGTATCGCAACCACCAATTTCCAGGTGGCCCCGGCTGTTAATGGTCATGGTACCGTGCAGCTTCATTTCAAAACCTCCCGCGGATATAATACGCCCGGAAAAAAGTCATTGGTGCCGGCGGCATAAAATGAGACGGCTTCCCGGATGGGGGGCCGTCTTATGCACAAGGGAAAAACCACCCTCTCCCCCCTGGTGAGATAGCGCTCCACCCGGCAGCAGGGCAACCACCGGGTGACAGTCCGGCACCTGTTCGATGACGGCCCAGCCCAGCCGTTCCGGGCAACGGCTGAACTTCGGCGGGCAACCCTTTCCCCCGGCTTCTGCGGAACCCGGGTCCTCCACCGGGGTACTCTTGTTGTCCGCAACCTCTACCTCACCTCCAAAGGGAGATGAGGCATAATGTATACAATTTTGTCCCATTGTAACATGGGTGCTGGGTGCTGTCAATAGCTTTCTAATTCCAACCTATCCCAAAGCCACCCCGGGAAGCCGGGATAGGGACCTGGCCAGCTCTTCTTCCGGCAGGGGGTAGTCCTCCAGCTTGCCGGCCAGATAGGCGTCATAGGAGGGCAGATCCAGGAAACCATGGCCGCTCAAGTTGAACAGAATGGTTCTTGCCTCCCCTGCTTCCCTGGCTGCCAGGGCCTCTTTAATGGCGCAGGCGATGGCGTGGGCGGACTCGGGAGCAGGTACGATTCCCTCGGAGCGGGCAAACATTATGGCACTTTGAAAGACATCGGTTTGGTTAAAGGCCCGGGCTTCGACAACTCCGTCATGCACCAGCTGGCTTACCAGGGGGGAATCTCCGTGGTAGCGCAGGCCCCCGGCATGGATTCCGGGAGGCATGAACTCGGCCCCCAGGGTATACATGGGGAGAAGGGGCGTTAGCCCGGCCACGTCGCCGTAATCGTAAGCAAATTTACCCCGGGTCAAGGTGGGACAGGCGCTGGGCTCCACGGCCACCAGCCGCACCTTTGCTCCCCGCACCAGCTTGTCGTGGGCGAAGGGGAAAGCCAGCCCTCCAAAGTTACTCCCACCGCCACAGCAGGCGATGACCACGTCCGGGTAATACCCGGCCCTGGCCATTTGTTCCCTGGCCTCCAGCCCGATCACCGTTTGGTGCAAAAGGACGTGGTTGAGCACGCTGCCCAGGGCATAGTTGGTATCTTCCCGGCCGGCAGCATCTTCCACCGCTTCGCTGATGGCAATGCCCAGGCTGCCGGGGGAATCGGGTTCGGCGCTTAAGATCTTGCGCCCGGCGGCAGTTTGTTCGCTGGGGCTGGCATAGACTCTGGCCCCGAATACTTCCATCATGGAGCGGCGGTAGGGTTTCTGGTGGTAGCTGACTCTGACCATGTATACGGTACATTCAAGGCCAAAAAAATTACATGCCTGGGATAGGGCCACGCCCCACTGGCCGGCCCCCGTTTCAGTGGTCAGCCTTTTGATGCCTTCCTTTTTGTTGAAATAAGCCTGGGGTACGGCCGTGTTCAACTTATGACTTCCGGCGGGACTTACTCCTTCATATTTGTAAAAGATGCGAGCCGGCGTATCCAGGGCCTTTTCCAGGCGGTGCGCCCGGTACAGGGGACTGGGCCGCCACAGGCGATAAATTTCCCGCACTTCTTCCGGAATTTCCACCCAGCGTTCCCGGGTCATTTCCTGTTCAATCAAGGACATGGGAAAAATGGCCTTCAAATCATCCGGTCCCACTGGATTTCCGGTAGCCGGATGCAAGGGCGGCCGGGGTAATTGGGGCATGTCGGCCTGGATGTTGTACCAGTGCGTGGGCATTTCTTTTTCTGTAAGTAAGATTTTGGTTTCGCTCATCTCTTCTATGCTCCTTCTTCTGTAAATAGTATTTGCCTGCCGTTTGCACGCGTCATGGGTGTCTGTAAAATATACCTTTTGTGCCGTAAGCGTACCTTAAATTATTGGTTCGCCGGCGTGTGTGCTATTCCTCCCGGAAGATAAATTTATTTTTAAGTGTCAATTTCCACGGCAGGAAGAAATGTCCGTGCATACCTTATGAGCTACGGGAGAATCTAAAAATTGAAATGCAAAAACAAAGCAGGAGGTGCTTTATTTTGGTTCAAGGTTGGTCCGATACTCCGAAAGGCGTCGAGGTAAGGCCGGCTGGCTTCAATGAAGTGAACATTATTTACAACGGCCTTCTGGCCAAAAGTGGTGCCGACCAGGTCTACTTACACTGCGGGTTTGGTGACCCGAAAAACTGGCAAAATGTCAGCACCATTAAAATGGAGCGCACCCAGCGGGGCTGGGAAAGTACCCTGCGCATGCAGAACAGCATGATGTCCTTCTGCTTTAAGGATTCAGCCAACAACTGGGACAACAACAACGGTTACAACTGGACAGTGCGGGCTTAACCGCGACAAGGGACGGGGTTTTAACCGTCCCTTTTTAAACGGCGTTCTCTTGATAACCCAGGGAATTGGACCAGCGGCCGCAGCGATCCCCCCAGCGGGCAATAACTTCGCCTTCCCGGGTGATTTCCACCACTTCGCACAGGTTCGGGCAATTTTCACATTCAAAGCCCCCGGCTTTAAAGCGGGTTTTAGCCACCCCGAATCCCCGAAACCGGCTGGTTCCCCCGCCGGCCATTTTCTCCCGGGCCAAAAGGGCCGCCCCCACCGCCCCCATCACGTTGTAGTGGGGAGGTACATGCACTTCCAGCCCCAGGGCCTGCTCGAAGGCCCGCCGCATACCGGCGTTGGCCGCTACCCCGCCCTGGAAGACAACCGGGGGGAGAATCTCCTTGCCCTTGCCGACGTTATTCAGGTAATTGCGGACCAGGGCCTCGCACAAACCGGCCAGGATATCGGGCAGGCTGTAACCCATTTGCTGCTTATGGATCATATCCGACTCGGCAAAAACGGCACAACGGCCGGCTATACGTACCGGAACGGTGGATTTCAGCGCCAGCTTACCGAATTCTTCAATGGGAATATTCAACCGGGCTGCCTGCTGGTCCAGGAAAGAGCCGGTGCCTGCGGCACAAACGGTGTTCATGGCAAAATCGGTCACCACGCCATTGCGCAGGATGATGATTTTGGAGTCCTGGCCCCCAATCTCCAGGATGGTCTGCACTCCCGGCACCAGGGTGGAAGCGGCCACGGCGTGGCTGGTAATCTCATTTTTTACCACATCGGCCCCGGCAATTATCCCGGCCAGATAACGGCCGCTGCCGGTGGTGCCCACCCCCCGGACAATGGTATTTGCGGGCAGGCGTTCGGCCAGCTGCCGCAATCCCTCCTGCAAAGCAAAAATGGGCTGCCCCCGGGTGCGCAGGTAAATGGCTTCCCTGATTTCACCGTTTTCATCCATAAAGACCAGGTTGGTGCTTACGGAACCAACATCGATGCCCAGGTATCCTTTCATCATACCACTCCTTTTTTTCTGGCCAGCAAATCTATAAAAGCCTCCAGGCGGGTCACCAGCCCCGCTTCCCCGGACTGCTCATCCACGGTGATGGTTAACGTGGGGATGCCCAGCCCGGTGCTCAGCCCGGGCAGCACGCTGTGGGCCACAATTTCGGGCATGCAGGTAAAGGGCAGGAGCTGGATTACGCCGTCATAACCCTGCCGGGCGTACATGACCGTGCTGCCGACGGTTTCCTGCCCGTGGCCTCCAACAAAATGGTTCAGGTAAGGAGGCGCCGCCCGGCAGGCCTCCTTGCGGCTGCGCAGCCCTCTGACCAGGCCCAGGAAAAGATGGTCGTTGACCCACTCGCTCAAATAAATGGACCGGTCGGTCTGGACACCCAGGTAGCCTAGCCTTCTTTCCAGATCGTGGTTGGCAAAAGGCTCCAAAAGGGTGAAGATTTCACCGACGATGCCCACGCGCAGAACCGGCCGGGGCCTTATGGCCACCCCGGCCATGATCCTGCGCACCCGTTCCCCGGCTTGAGGCAGGTCCCGCGGGTGTTTGACAGCGATGATTTCCTGCAGGGCCCGTTTGAACGCTTTATCGGTGCTGCCCCGGTGGCTCTCCCGGGGACGCAGGTAATGGGCCCGTCTTTCCAGCTCGTCCACCATGCGGGCCTTCTGGTACCCGAAGCGAATACCCCTTATCACTTCCCACCAGGAACTGTGGCCGGTAATATACTTGATCTTGGAAAGCAGCTCCCCCACATGTTTTTGGGGAGGTTCCATCACCACCAAACGGTAGTTGTAACCCAGGTCTTCCAGGATGGCGTGCTCCACCTGGGCATAGTAGCCGAAGCGGCAGGGCCCGCACCCACCGGCCATAAGAATGGTGTCCGCCCCCCGTTCCGCCGCTTCTATGAAATTGCCCAGGTTTAATTTAAGGGGTAAACAGGCAAATTCAGGGGCATGCCTGGCTCCCAGGGTCAGGGTGCGTTTGCTGGTAGGCGGCGGTACCACCACCTCCACCCCCAGGTATTCCAGCATGGCCGAAAGACAGATCCACATATGTCCCATGTGAGGAAAAGTGACCTTCATTATACACTCTCCCCTGCCGGAAGAAACTGCCGGCGTTCCATCATGTCCAAAAAGGCTTCCAGGCGGGTCACCACCCCGGCTTCCGCCGAGTGCTCGTCCAGGGTCAGGTTGAGGAAAGGCTTACCCCGGCGCCTCACCTCCCGGGAGATCAGTTCCCCGGTGAGGGAATCGGGGCCACAGGCAAAGGAAGCCACGTGGATGATGCCGTCCACATCCGGGCTCTGCAGGTAGTGCCAGGCAGCACCGATCATGCGCTGTCCCAGGCTCCAGAAAAGATGCTTGGGCAGCCTGGTGGCCTGTTCCCGGACGAGGGTTTCCGGGAGGTTGTCGGCGCTGCAAACCCGTACCCCGCTCCCTGCAAGGCGGCTCAAAAGGTTCATGCTGATGTAGGGGTCGTAAATATTGTACGGATGACCGATTACGGCCACCGCCGGGCCACCGCCACCCGGTTCCTGCCCTTCCGCAACTCCCCGGTACAGTACCCCCAGGGCCTGTTCCGGGAAAAGCCCTTTCTCCAACAACTGCACGTAGCGGGCCTGGACGTGCATGGCCCGGCGGTAGGCAAGGTAAATGGCGAGCCGGTTACCGGTAAAATTGCGGCCCAGGGCAACAAAGAAAGGGTAAGGGCTATCCTTGCGGTAAAGGTTAAGGTTTGGATCTATGAGGGGCGGCAGCCCTGAAATCCCGTGCCGGACCATGTCGGGAAAGCCCAGGAACTTGGGACATATATATTCCCGCCGGGCTATACTTACCAGCCGGGGCAAAAAAAGCACATCTACCCGGTCTTTTAAATCAAGCACGTGACCAAAGGCCAACCGTACCGGCAGGCAGACGTCATCCCCCGAGTTCTGTAAACCGGCTTCTAAAATAGTTTTGGTGGTTGGCCTGGAGATAACCACTTCCAGCCCCAGGGCTTCAAAAAAGGTACGCCACAAAGGTAAGTAGTAGTAATAAAGCAGGGCCCTGGGTATACCTACCTTAAGGGTCATTGGTTCACTCCTTTCCAGCGTAGCAATATTCTTGTAGCAATATTCTTATTATGGCCCAACGGGCAAAAAATAAAACAGCCCCCGGGCTGGGGGCTTACCGTTTCCGGGCCGGTTCGGGTATGGCCTGCCGGTATTTATCCCGGGGTTTTATGATGCTGGGGCGGATGTTGTCTATCGGCACAGGGGAACGCACCAGCACTTTCTTCATGGCCGTCCAGTTAAAAGGAACGAGGGGCCACATGTAAGGGATGCCAAAGGACCTGGTAGCCACCAGAAAGGCAAAGGTTGCCAGCATGGCGATGATAAAGCCGGGCAGGCCGGCCACAGCCACTGCCGCCAGTAAGAACAGGCGCACCAGGCGGTTGGCCTGGGAAAGTTCGTAACTGGGGGTGAGAAAGATTCCGGTTGCGGCTACCGCCGTATACAAAATCACCTCGGGGGCGAATAAACCCACGGAAACGGCAATATCGCCAATGAGCAGGGCGGCAATCAAGCTGATGGACACCGACAGGCCCGTGGGTGTGTGGATGGTGGCCAGCCGTACCATGTCAACGGCAAACTCGGCAATAATAAACTGTATGATCAAGGGAATGGCTCCAATTTTTTTGGGGCCGATGAACTTCAAAGCCGGTGGTAACAGTTCGGGATGCAGGGCGGCTAAAAACCAGAGGGGTAACAGGAAGATGGATACGGCCACCCCCACAAAGCGTACCGTCCGCAACCATACCCCCACTGCCGGGCTCTGGCGGTATTCCTCGGCATGTTGCAGGTGATGAAAGTAGGTAGCGGGAACAATGGCCACACTGGGAGATGTGTCCACCAGCACCAGGACGTGTCCTTCCAGCAGGTGGATGGCGGCCACGTCGGGCCGCTCGGTGTAACGCACCCGGGGGAAGGGATTCCAGTAGCTGCCGGGAGTAATTAATTCCTCCACCGCCTTTTCCGCCATGGGCAGCCCGTCAATGTTGATGTTTTTAATCTTTTCCTTGATGCTGTCCACCAGATCCGGGTTGGCCACATCCTGCAAAAAGCAAATAACTATGTCGGTTTTGGACCGTTTGCCCGCCTGGAGAATTTCCATGCGCAACCTGGGGTCCCTGAGACGGCGGCGGATGAGGGCGGTGTTGTAAACCAGCGTTTCGGTAAAACCATCCCGGGAACCCCGCACCACCCTTTCCAGATCCGGCTCTTCGGGCTGACGCACGGGGTAGATCCGGGCATCAATGATAATGGCCTTCTCTTCCCCGTCAATAAGCAGTGCCTGGGGGCCGGAAAGCACCTTTTCCACCACGTCCTCCAGGTACTCCACCTGGCTGACTTCGGTGAAGGGAATGTGGCGGTAAAAAAGCTTGCGGAAGGTATTGATGGTCATCCCTTCCCGTTCCAGTTCCGCCAGGTGCTCCAAAATAAGGGTGAAAATCTGATCATTGGTCAGCCCGTCCACAAAGATAAGGGCTGCCTTGACCCCCCCAATGTTCAATTCCCGCAGGATAACATCGTAGCTTTCCCCTATTCCCAGAGCCTTTTTCAGGAATTCCGTATTCTCTTCCAGCCGTTTTTTCACCGGCGTTTTATTGCCGGCACCTGCCGCCTGCTGGCTCACGTCTGCCGTCTGCTGGCTCATGAAATTCACTCCTATCCTTTTGGTCGGAAGGCCAGGGCAGCCAGGTAACCAAAAACGACCGCCGCGGTTATACCGGCGGCTGTAGCGGCCACCCCTCCGGAAAAGGCCCCCAGGACTCCCTTTTGTTTTACCCCGCCGATGGCTCCCTGGGCCAGCAGGTGGCCGAAACCACTCAAGGGCACCGTAGCCCCCGCCCCGGCCCAGTTCACCAGGGGCTGGTACAACCCCAGGGCGCTTAAAATAACTCCTGCGGTAACAAAACCTACCAGCACGTGGGCGGGGGTAACCTTATAGCTGGTTAAATCCATCAGGAGCTGGGCAATCACGCATAAAAGACCCCCCACGAGAAACGCCTTTAAAAAAATCATGTTTTTCAAATCACCGTCCTTCTATCACCACGGCATGGGCAATGCCAGGAATAGTCTCTCCCTGCTGGTAGCTGCAGGGGCTGAGCAAAGCCCCGGTAGCCACCCCCAGGATACGTTTTAAGCGGCCGGCTTTGATTTCCTGCATCAGGTAGCCACAGGTGACCACACCCGCACAGGCGCAGCCGCTACCCCCCGCATGGGCGTACTGCTCGGGGGAATAAATCAGGACCCCGCAGTCACTGAACCGGGTGGAAATGTCATAACCCTTTTGCTGCATCAGTTTAAGGGCCAGTTCCCGCCCGTAAGTTCCCAAATCGCCGGTGATAAAGAGATCGTAGTAATCGGGTTGCCGCTGGGTATCCATGAGGTGACGGGCCATGGTATCGGCAGCCGCCGGGGCCATGGCCGCCCCCATATTCATGGGGTCCCCCTGGCCCAAATCAATTGCTTTACCGATGGTAGCATGGGTAATCACCGGGCCGTTACCCTGGCGGGCCAGTACTGCTGCCGCCGCCCCGGTTACCGTCCGGGTGGCGTACAGGGGGCGCTGGGTACCCTGCTCCGTCGGGTAACGGTACTGCCTTTCGGCCGTGGAATAATGGCTGGATACCCCCACCAGCACATATTCGGCAAAGCCGCCGTCAATGAGCATGGCCCCCAGGGCCAGGCCTTCATACATGGTGGAGCAGGCCCCGTAAAGACCGATAAAGGGAATGCCCAGATCCCTGGCGACGAAATCAGCACTGATGATCTGGTTCAAGAGGTCACCGGCCAGCAGGTAGTCAACATTCTGGGGTTGGAGGTTGGCCCGCTGGATGGCATTTTGCATGACCTCTTTGAGCATCCGCCGCTCTGCTTTTTCCCAGGTATTTTCCCCGTAATAGTTGTCTTCCACCACTTTGTCAAAGGTGTGACCCAAAGGTCCCTGGCCTTCTTTACTTCCCACAATGGTGGCCGTAGAAATGATTACCGGTGGGTTTTGAAACCACACGGTCTGCAGCCCGTTTTTTTTGGGTGCCGGCAAAGGCTTCACCTCCTACCGGAAGAAGTAGTACAAAAGTGCGACTAACCAGGCTGTCACAATGCCAAAAACAAGCACCGGTCCGGCAACGGTGAATAGCCTCGCTCCCACTCCCAGAACAAGCCCTTCACCCCGGTATTCCATGGCCGGCGCGACCATGGAGTTGGCAAAGCCGGTAATGGGCACGATGGAACCGGCACCGGCAAATTTGGCAATCTCATCGTATACCCCCAGCCCGGTGAGCAGGGCGGCCAGGAAAACCAGCACCGTGGACGTAGCCGCCCCTGCTTCCGGCAAGGCCAGCCCCCGGGCCTGGAAAAAATTCAAAAACAACTGCCCTAAAACGCTGATCAGCCCTCCCACAACAAAAGCCCAGAAAACGTTACGGCCTATGGTGGGCCGCGGTTGAACCTCCTGAACCATCTTTTGATATTCTTTTTTCTGTATTTCCAGTGGTTGAGAATCTTTCACCTCGGCCATCAGGTCTCACCCCCGGTTGTTATGGTTTCCTCCCAACCAGACGATTATGCGCCCGGAAGGGAGCCCGGAAACGCCAGGAAAGATCAAGGGACACCCGCAGTGGTGTCCCGGTTTTGTGTTTAGCTCAAGTTTGAAACTTTAGCGCCCCATACATTTCCAACGAAGCTGGAAACCCAGTAAAATCAAGGATCTTAGTTAGCGGAATACTTAAAAATTGCGAAAGTGTAGTGCCACGTCTGTAAATATTTAGTTTTTCTAACCTGCCTTAACATGGTATAATATCTATGCCATGTATGCCAGAACAAAAACTTTCACCAACAAGGACGGCTCAAAAAGAACTTATGTCCAGATAGTCGAAGCCGTCAGGGAGCACGGCAAAGTGCGCCAGAAAGTGGTGGCCAACCTGGGCCGCATCGACGAACTTCAGAAAGGCAGCCTTGACCGGCTCATTGCCAGCCTGGCCAAATTCTCAAAAACGAAATGGATACAGGCCGAAGCTGATAAACTGATGGTTCACAGTGCCAGGGAATGGGGGTTGGATTTAATTTTCCGGCATCTGTGGGAACAACTTGGCCTGGACTTTATCCTGAAACGCCATTTCTCCCAGGCATACACCTGCAGCCAACTGGCTGAGGCCGTCTACGCCATGGTGCTGAACCGGATCAGCGACCCGCTTTCCAAACGGGGCGTTAATGAATGGCTCAAAGAAGTTTACCGGCCGTCCTTTGACCAGCTGGAACTGCACCATCTTTACCGTGCCCTTGATTTTCTGGCCGAATATAAAGAGAGGATAGAACTGGACCTTTTTGACAGCATCAGAAACCTGTTCGACCTGGAAGTGGACATGATTTTCTGGGACACCACATCCACATATTTTGAAGGCAGAGGGCCAGAGGAATTGGGTCGTTACGGCCACTCCAAAGATCATCGACCGGACAGAATCCAGGTAATGGTCGGCGTGGTAATGACCCGTGCCGGCATACCTATAGCCCATGAGGTTTTTCCCGGCAATACAGCTGATGTCAACACATTCAGTCAAATCATTGCCGACGTCCGCGAACGGTTTCAACTGACCCGGGTCGTCTTTGTAGGCGACCGGGGCATGGTCAGCCAGGATATTCTGGAACATTTGGACAAAAATCACATCGAATATATTGTGGGTATGCGCATGCGTAAAGTCAAAGACGTCGGCGAAGTACTCAAAACAGGCGGCAGGTACCGGACCGTCAAAGGAAACCTGAAAGTAAAAGAAGTCTGGTACGATGCTGACCGGTACATCGTTTGCCATAATCCCGTCCAGGCCGAACACGACAAAAAGGCCCGGGAGGAAATGTGCCGGAAGCTGGAAGAACAGCTTAAAAACGGCGGAATCAAATCGCTGGTGGGCAACCGTGGTTACCGCCGGTATCTATTGCTTAACAAAGACGCCGTGGTGGGTATAGATCAGGAAGCCCTGAGAGAAGAAGCCCGGTATGACGGCAAGTACGTCCTGCGTACCAACTCTCAACTCAG